>DNHM01000115.1 GCA_003485885.1 Acidimicrobiaceae bacterium | reverse complement strand
CAACGCCAAACCTATGGGCGCAGCGCCGGTTCGATCCATGTCATGTCGCCTGTGATGGCTTCAACCCACGAGGCTCCCGCAGGTTCGCTCCCAGCATGGCAGCAATCACGGCGCATGAACGACACGCCCTGTCACATCGCTGCGAGCTAGTAGCCGTCGCTGGGATACTCCGAGGCTGGTTGTCGTCGCGGTGGGGCCAATCGGTAGTGTCGCCTCATGGCTCACCCACTCACACCGGTACCCACGCCGGAGACCCAGCCCTTCTGGGACGGCATCGCAGCCGAGAAACTCCGTCTGTGTCAATGCGGCGATTGTTCCACCGCCTTCTTTCCGCCAGCGCCGGTCTGCCCTGCGTGCGTCGGCCAGCAGATCGAGTGGTTCGATGCTTCCGGCGATGCCACGTTGTACAGCTATGTGATCCACCATCGCCCACTCCCGCAGTGGGGAACCGAAGGGCCCCGCTCGGTCGCCATCGTCGAACTGGCCGAAGGTCCGCGGTTGATCTCATCGGTGGTCGGATGTGAACAAACACCCGAGGCACTCACCCTGGACATGCCTCTGCGAGCCGTCTTCGTGCCATTTGACGACATCATGGTGTTGTGCTTCGAACCCAAAGGACAACAGTCATGAGACCAGGAGACTTCGCCATCGTCGGTGCCTGCGAGTCAGACGACATCGGGACCGTCCCCGACAAGACATCGCTGGGACTAGCCCTGAACGCCGCAGCCAACGCCATGGCCGAAGCAGACCTAACTCCGGCCGACATCGATGGCATCACCACTGGCTACCTCGAGGTGTCCGATGTAAGCCACGCACTCGGTATCTACCCGAAATGGGCCGACAACACCGTGGTCGGTGGATGTTCCTGGATGTTCCAGCTCCGCAACGCCATCGCCGCCATCAACGCCGGCTACTGCGAGACGGTGCTTGTCACCTACGGCGAGTCGGGCAAGTCGACCCGGCGACTCGGCCAGAGTGGCGGTGGGGGTAAAGGATCGCTGGGTCAGCAGTTCGACCTTTTTTACGCGGGGGCGGCGGCGCCGGCATTATTTGGGCTTCCAATCGTTCGTTACATGCGAGAGTTTGGGTTGACCGAAGAGCACTTGGCCGCGGTGGCGGTAGCCCAGCGCGAGTGGGCGAGCCTGAACCCTCGAGCGACGTTGCGTGAACCCACGACGATCGACGAAGTCCTCGGCTCCCCGATGATTGCTTGGCCGCTGCGCCGAGCAATGTGTTGTCTCGTCTCCGATGCAGGAGGCGCGATCATCGTGACCTCTGCGGACCGGGCCCAGGACTTTCCGAAACCGCCGGTGTACGTGCTTGGTTCAGGTGGTGGCTTGGAAGCGGGGATCTCCAGCCCAGCAGGCGTGCGTGATCCGCTCCGGCCCGAGTTCATTCGCACGTCGGGTCACGCGGCCTTCGACGCAGCGCAGATCACCCACGCCGATGTGGACCACCTCATGATCTACGACGCCTTTGCCCACAATCCAATATTCGGCCTCGAGGGCCTCGGCTTTGTCGACTACGGCGAAGCTGGCCCGTTCATCGCCGAGGGTAATACCAGACCGGGTGGGTCGCTGCCGATGAACACCAGCGGTGGTGGCATGAGTTACGCCCATACGGGCGCCTACGGCATGTTGTGCATGCTCGAATCGATTCGACAGGTACGTGGCGAGGCTGCGGCCCAGGTGCCGGACGTCGAAGTAGCCGTCTGCCACGGCTGGGGTGGGTTCTGGTCCGCGTGCTCGACGCTGGTATTCGCATCCCAGCGACCATGACATTCAAATGAGCGAAGCTCCGAGCCGGATGGCTGACGAAAATGTTCTCGACGATCTACACGTGCTCGAGCTCGGTGGTGGTGTTGCCGCGGCAATGGCTGCCCGGTTCCTTCACGGGTACGGAGCGCGCGTAACTCGCTTTGAACCAACCGATGTTGTGCATCCGATCGGCCTCACGCCCTCGCAGCGGATTGCCTACTTGCCCGGAATCGAGGTTGTTACCGGACCGGCATCAGAGCTCGCCGATCGAGTGGCGGCAGTCGACATGATCGTGACTGATCGACAACCGTCGGAGCTCGGGTTGCTTGGACTCGACTTCGCTGCAGTGCGCGCGGCTCGCCCCGAAGTGATCGTTGTCTCGGTGACCCCGTTCGGGCTCACGGGACCGGATGCCGATCTCCCGACGACCAACGCTGTGTCGTTCGCTGCGGGAGGCATCATGTCGCTCACGGGCGACGCGGACCGCCCTCCGTTGGTGACCGGGGGTGAGCATGCCTATGCACTTGGGGGAGCGAACGCGTTTGCGGCGGCAGCCGTGGCATGGCTTGGTCGGGCTCGTACCGGTCGCGGCGACCTCGTCGACATTTCCTTGCAGGAGTGCGCAGCCGGCATGTTGGAGTACTACGGCCCCATCACGTCGTACCTAGATACTCCGGCCCAGCTGCGGCTTGGTAACCGCTCCCGTGCAACCTGGGGCATCTATCCATGCCTTGATGGCTGGGCAGGTGTGTTCGCCTTGGCCCGCCAGGTGCCTGCGTTGTTCGCTCTGATGGACGATGTCGAGTTGACCGAACCACGTTTCAGCGATCCAGTGCTTCGACTACTTCCGGAGAACGAGGAAGAACTCACTGCGAAGCTCTACGTGTTCTTCTCTGATCTCACGATGGCCCAGATCCGGGAACTCTCGTTGCAGTCGCGGGTGCCGTTCGGGATCGTGATGACTCCAGCCGATGTGCTGGCAGGAGAGACGCCAGCCGATCGCGGCTTTTGGGATGAGGTTGTCGCTGTCGACGGCTCGACGCTGCGCATTCCGGGCCGACCGTTCCCAGGTTTTGCGTGGAACTCGGACGGGCAAGAGACCACGACTTCTGCTGCCCTGGTACCTCCAGCATCGGACAGCTCATCGCTGCAACTGCCACTTGCCGGATTGCGGGTTCTTGATCTGACGATGATGTGGGCTGGCCCATTTGCCACGCTGAGGCTGGCGGAGATGGGCGCCGATGTCATAAAGATCGAGTCACCATCAGCATGGGACAACATCCGGACCCTCATTCCTCAGGATGACGATGTGGCTGACCCGTGGAACAGCGGGTTCTATTTCAACGCGTACAACCGTGACAAGCGGTCCCTCACGCTGGATCTTGCCCAACAGGAAGGACGTGAACTGCTACTGCGTTTGGTGGAGCACTGCGACGTGGTCATCGAGAACTACCGGTCGGACGTGCTCGACAATCTCGGGCTGGGATACGAAACGCTTCGCCACCATAAGTCCGACATCATTCTGGTGAGCATGGCTGCGTTCGGGAAGACGGGTGCCGACGCAGCATTTGTCGGATTCGGGCCGGTGATCGAGACGTTGTCGGGTCTTGCTTCGCTCACAGGACACGGCGATGGGGAACCGTTCAAGACCGGTATTTCCTACGGAGACCCGGTTGCCGGAACGTTCGCTGCGTCAGCGGTCGCACTGGCGCTGAAACGTCGTATGGCCACCGGTACGGGCCTACACATCGATCTTGCCCAACGGGAAACTGCGGCGGTGTTGATCGGTGATGCATTCGTCGACGCCGCTGACGGCTCGACGCCGGTGCATCGTGGGAATCGCGATGTGGTGATAGCCCCACAAGGTTGTTATCGCATTGCAGACGACGAGCGCTGGTTAGTTCTGAGCGTGCGAAGCGACAGCGATTGGTCGTCGTTATGTGCGGTGATCGGTAGATCTGATCTCGCCGGTCTGGTAGTCGAAGAACGACGCGCTCGTCATGACGAAATTGACGCTGTCATCGAGCAGTGGCTCGCGTCGGTCATAACACCGACAGACCCCGAGGATGTGCTGCGCAAAGCGGGAGTCCCTGCGATCGAAATGCGTAACACCCGCACACTGCTCGATGATCCACACCTCGTTGAGCGCGGCTACTGGCACACCACGCATCATCCTCGGATGCACAGCTACCGACAAGCCGGAGTGTCGTGGCCGTTCGCTGACTCTCGGCCCCAGCCCCGACGGCATTCGCCTCTCTTTGGTGAACACAACGCCGAGATCCTGCAAGGCATGCTCGGTATCTCCGATGCTGAGTTGGTCGAGCTCACGGCAAAGAACGTGATCGCGAACGCGCCGATCAATCCCACCGTCGGCTAACGATTGGGCGCTGCTCCTCGCTGCCAGTGGGCAAGGTCACAAGCGATCGGCGGTGAGCCTGTTGTCAGATCTCGGCGTACTTCTCGATGGTGTCGGCCCACTGCAACGCGTCGTCGGGGCTGTGGATAGCGGTGCTGAGGCCGGTCACATTCGACACCGGCACGACGATTCGGGAAATGCCTTGGGCTGCCATCTTGGGGATGTCATCGAGGTCGTCGGGTAACGCTGCGGTGAACTCGATGGCGTCGGGATCGCGGTCGTGTTCTTCGGCTGTTGAACGAACGAGGTCGAACAGCTCCTGAGGTGCGCCCCTAGCGGGGAAGTAGCCGTCGCCTAGCCGGCCAGCGCGACGGGCTGCGATCTTGCTGTCGCCGCCGATGATGATCGGGACCGACCCCTGAGCTGGCTGTGGTCGGCAGTAGGTGTTGTCGAAGTTGATGAACTGGCCGTGGAAGGTCGGACTGTCGGCAGTCCAGAGTTCGCGCATGGCAGCCACGTACTCATCGGTGCGGGCGCCTCGGTCGTCGAACGATGCCCCGATGGCATCGAACTCTTCTCGCATCCACCCAACGCCGATACCGAGTAGGACCCGTCCGCCCGAAAGATGATCGAGTGTGGCGACCTGTTTTGCGGTTACGACCGGCGAGTGTTGGGGCAGGATCAGGACCGCGGTGCCGAACTTGATGGTTGAGGTGACGGCCGCCATGTACGTCATCCAGATCAGGGGATCCGGCAAGTCGAGGTCATCGACCCCGCCAGCCATCTTCCCGGACGGGCTATACGGATACGGCGATTTGTAGTTAGCCGGTACCACGGTGTGTTCGATTGTCCATGCCGTGTCAAAGCCGGCTGCCTCGCCCGCTTGCACGAGCTCGGTGGCAGCAGCAGCGTGCACATATGGCCCGGTGTTGCAATAACGCAGTCCAAACTTCACTGGAATCCCCCTTGATGTCGTGAACCGACCCTAGGCGTGAGCCTCAGATTCGACCCAACCACGTGGTTCGCTGATGCGTGGTCAGCGGCGCACTCCAGGCTCTTGTTCTCATCCCTATGAGAAAGGGTTTTGGCAGTTGGGTGGGAGTACGTAGTAACCCTCGGTTACGCATTGGCTGCGTTCAATACACAAGCAAGCGTAATTGAAACCATCAGTTAAATCGAATTCGGGGTAGGGGCAGAAGTTAGGTGTGTAGCAGCCGCCTTCGGCTGCGCCGAATCCTGGGTTGTAACCGTCTTCGCGTACCACTTAGTTTGATGGTTCGTATTGGCAGTTGGGTGGGAGTACGTAGTAGCCGTTGGTTACGCAGTCGGTGCGGGTAAAACAGAATTTATAGCCGTCACCTAGGAAATCGAGTTCGGGGTAGGGGCATCCGAAACCGGTTGTCACACAAATGCCGAACTCGGAGCTGTACTCGTACCCCGACTCGCACAAGGGCCTACAGGCGCCAGAGTTGTCGAGGTAGCCAAAACCCCTCTTGCACGGTGGTAGCTGGACACATTTGCCGTCGGTGACCTCCCAGTCGAAGCCCTGAGAGAGGCAGACTGCCTCGGACTGACAACGGGTTGATCCATTGAGGGTCAACTCAACTTGCGGAGCAGTACATCCTGTCGGGGCCACGGTCGTGCGGGTAGGAGTTGGTGTCGGTGAGGCCACA
>DNHM01000041.1 GCA_003485885.1 Acidimicrobiaceae bacterium | reverse complement strand
GAAATTGGTGGTTCGGCCGAAGAGGAAGCCGCGGAGTTCATCAAGAACCACGTGACCAAACCAGTCTCCAGCTACGTCGCAGGCGTAACCGCACCTCCGGGAAAGAAGATGGGCCACGCAGGCGCCATCGTCTCCGGGGGTAAAGGCACCGCCGACGCCAAGATGGAAGCACTGCGCGACGCAGGCGTGAAGGTCGGGCTCAACCCGACCGAAGCCGGCGAGCTCATGGCAGAGATCGTCGCTGGGCTGTAGTACCGCTCGCCGCTTGGAATGAGGTGGCGGCTTGCTTTCGGCTCCTGCTGGGCGGTAACTCCGGGCTTGCGTTGCTGCGCACGAGGCGTTGGCACGCAGCCGGGTTGTTGCTTCTGGTCGCATCGTCCATCCGACCCTCCATCGCTCCGATGGGGTCACGGTGGCACTGGGCCGATTGCAACGTGACACGTGATTTTTACCTCATTGCATGAGGTCAGATGGCCTAAGGGTTCAAGATTCTCTGACCCTTGAGAAGTCTGGCCAGATCGTCGTTCCCGGCACCTTGTGTGCCGGGAACAGCACTTTGGGGGCCGAGATAGATGGAAAAGTGGCCGATTCGTCAAACAAGGCCATAGCTGAGACGAGATGCCCACGTTACGGCAGGCCTTTTAGGCGTTGCGTGGCTTTACGGCCACGCAGCGTGTGTGTAGTCTGACGGTATTGCATCGGCAACGGCTCCCTCTGTCGAAGCAGCTGGCGCGGCTCAGCCGGGTAAACGTGACCGCGGCCGTCTTATCGAACAGACCTGGATCTGGTCGGTTGTCGGTTACTCCCTCGTGCGATTCTTCATTGCCTGGGGTGCGTTCGCTGATCACGGCGTGAACGTCTGGATCTTCGGGCTGATCGACGTTGGTTCGGCATGGCCATGCGGCAAAGCAGTCGCAGTGGTGTGTAAGCGGGTTGCGAATGGCGACTGGTCTCGGCTGCCTGGGCCGCTCGCAACTGCCGTCGCCATGTTCTTTGCCCCGTATGCCTATCTGTGGTTCGCAGCGGGCGAGATGCCAAGCGGAATGCGACTCGGCCTCGTGATGTGCGTATTAGTGTTGTTTGTTGCAGCGACCGGTGGAGTCGTCGCCAAGAGTCGGAAGTTGCGCCATGAGGCTCGCCAAGGCGGGACCGCCGTCAACAAGCCAGCCGATGCGATCGTGCATCTTGCTGGCTTCAACGATATGGATGACGACGTGATCGACCTGATCGGCCAAACCCCCACAGGCGAGCTGTTGATTGATCTCACCGGCGACGAGGTCGTGCTAAAGCGCTCGACGCGAAACGGCTAAAACTACTGCACCACCCAGTCACTTCGCCGAAGTCTGCTTCGGCCGATTGATCGCGCTAGCGTCGTCACTACTCCGTCGACGAACTTCCAAGGATCCCTGTGCGCGCATTGCTCTCCGTAAGCGACAAGTCGGGCCTCGTGCCGTTCGCCCGAGGGCTGGCTGAGCTTGGCTTTGAGCTCGTGAGCAGCGGTGGCACCTACGCTGCGCTGACGGCTGCCGGGCTCAACGCCCGCACCGTAAGCGACATCACCGGCGCTGATGAGATGCTCGATGGCAGGGTGAAGACGCTTCATCCCGTTATTCACGGTGGGATCCTGGCGAATCGCAGTGAGCCCGACCATATGCAGCAGCTTGTTGACCGCGAGATAACGCCGATCGACCTTGTGGTAACGAACCTGTATCCGTTCGTTGCTGCCCCAGGTATCGAGAACATCGATATCGGTGGGCCGACGATGGTTCGGGCCGCTGCAAAAAATCATGATGCGGTCGCGATCGTGGTGGATCCCGCTGATTACGAACCAGTACTTGATGCGCTTCGTTCAGACGATGGGCTCACGCCGTTGTATCGGCGCTCGTTAGCTCGCAAAGCGTTTGCGCACACGGCCGCATACGACGCTGCGATTGTGTCGTGGTTCGATGAGACTGATCCTGCCGCCACCGTTTCCGAAACGGGCGCCAGGGAGCTCCCGGCATCGCTGCATCTGAGCCTCGACCGAGTGCACGATCTCCGTTACGGCGAGAACCCGCACCAAACAGGGGCTCGTTATCGTTTCACTCACGGCAGCGGCTGGTGGGACAGCGCAACGATTCACCAAGGCAAGGAAATGTCCTATCTCAATGTGTATGACACCGAGGCAGCCTGGAATCTGGTCAACAGCCTTGGGGCCGATGGGCCAGCAGCGGTGGTGATGAAACATGCGAACCCGTGTGGTGCCGCACTCGGAGCAACGATTGCCGAGGCCTATGCACGTGCACACGGAGGCGACACGGTGTCGGCCTTTGGCGGCATTGTCGCCACGAACCGTTCGGTGAATGCGGCTATGGCCACCGAAGTAGCGCAGGCGTTCACCGAAGTCGTGGTTGCGCCCGGTTTCGACGCTGAGGCACTCGAAATTCTCTCGGCGAAGAAGAACTTGCGTCTGGTCGAAGTCGGCGATGTCGCGTGGGCGCCGCTTCCGCTTCAGATGCGTTCAATCGCTGGCGGCATGCTCGTCCAACACGACGACTCACTGCAGAACGACGTGAGCGAATGGCGCACCGTCACCGAACGAGAGCCGACTGAGGAGGAAATGGTCGACCTTGTCTTCGCATGGCGAGTCGCTGCCCGAGTCACGAGCAACACGATCGTGCTGGTCAAGGACGGACAAGCAGTCGGTATCGGAGCGGGGCAGCAGAATCGCCGTGATGCAGGCCAGATCGCTGCAGAGAAGGCTGCAGGCCGGGCCGTTGGCGGCGCGTGCGCTAGTGACGCGTTCTTCCCGTTTCGTGACGGCCTCGATGCTGCCGCATCTGCTGGTGCGACTGCAGTTGTTCAGCCAGGTGGGTCAATTCGCGACGACGAAGTTATTGCCGCTGCGAACGAACAGGGCATCGCCATGGTCTTCACTGGCCGACGCCACTTCCGCCACTAACGATCGGAATCCAACAGGACATGTTCCCAACGGATATCGTCTGATCTGATGAGCGAAGAGCGTGAAGATCTGACGTTTGCCAACTACGGCATTGCGGTCCGTGAGTTGGCCCAACAGGTAGCCGACGATGGCTATCGGCCCGACATGATCCTGGCGATCGCCCGAGGTGGGTTATTCGTTGCCGGGTCGTTGGGATATGCGCTGGGCGTCAAAAACCTTTACGTTATGAACGTCGAATTTTACACCGGTGTTGATGAACGGCTCGATGTGCCTGTTCAGCTTCCGCCGTACGTTGACTTCGTAGACACACATGCGGCTCGCATCCTGGTCGCCGACGACGTAGCAGACACGGGACACACGCTCGAATTCGTTCGGTCGTTCTGCGAAGGCAAGGTGGCCGAAGTGCGCACCGCCGTCGTCTACGAGAAGCCGCAGTCGATCGT
>DNHM01000558.1 GCA_003485885.1 Acidimicrobiaceae bacterium | reverse complement strand
TGGACTCGGGCACACGATCTCATCGAGCCTGATATCAGGAACCATGCTGGCCAACGGCATTGCATAGTCGGCAAACGTCGAGGTGACCGGTTGCCCATTGCCGTCGTACACCATGTGCTCGCAGAGAATGCCACCAATGCCCTGTCCGACGCCGCCGACCACCTGAGCATCGGCGATCATAGGATTCACTATGCGGCCAGCCTCGTGCACGACGACATAGTCAACAATCTCGACCCGGCCGGTCTCTGGATCCACCGCCACAACCACAGCATGCACGCCACTGGCAGTCGCGTAGTTCGGAGGTTGGAAGTACGACGTCTCCGACAAGCCGTCGCTGCCATCGCCGCCGATCAGTTTTGGCACGGCACGGATCAATTCGGCAAGCGACATGGACTTTGTGGGAGACCCAACGACACTGATCATGCCACCGGTGAGTTCGAGGTCGGCTGCGCTCGATTCCATGGCATCGGCAGCCGCATCGAGGATGCGTTGCCGCAGTAGTTCGCCTGCCTGTCTGGTGGCATTTCCTGCCGTCACCAATGCACGGCTTGCGATCGTGCCAACACCATACGGAATAGTCGCCGTATCGCCAGCCACCACATCGACATCGGTGATATCGACACCGAGTGCATCAGCAAGAATCTGAGCGAAGACGGTGCGATGACCCTGCCCCTGCGACGGGGCTCCGGTGTAGAGGCGAACCCGCCCCGATGGCGTGACATCGACTCTCGCACCCTCGAATGGCCCAAGGCCGGTCATCTCGAGATACATCGCAAAGCCGACGCCGATCAAGCGACCGTCGACGCCAGGCAACGACTGCTTCTCGCGAACCGCTGGCAGGTCGATCATGGCAACCGCTCGCTCCAACATCTCGGGATAATCACCCGAGTCGTACTCTTGAGGCAGGCCGCGTCGATCGAGCATGCCAGTGCGGTACGGCATCTGCTCGGGGCCGATCAGGTTGCGACGTCGGACCTCGGCCGGCTCCATACCAAGTGCGGCGGCCACCGTGTCTATGGCCCGCTCCATAGCAAAGGTCGCCTCGGGCCGGCCGGCACCACGGTAGGGCGATGTGAACGTGGTGTTGGTCAGGACCCCTGTTGTCTCGATATCGACATTGTCGACGTGATACGGCCCAAGCAGGTGACATAACGCGTTATAGGGCACGACGAGCCCGACCATGTTGCGCGCACCCAAGTTGACCAGGATGCGGTCGTGGACCGCCACGAGATGGCCCTCGTTGTCGGCCGCCACCGTGATGTGGTGTATTTGCTCTCGGGCATGGGCATCGGCGGTCAGGTTTTCGTACCGGTCGGCGATCCACCGCACCGGTCGTACCAGGTCATGGGCTGCGAACGGAATCAGCAACTCCTCAACGATCAAGATGCCCTTTTGACCAAAGCCGCCACCAACGTCGACAGACTGGACTCGGACGTCGTCCACCCGAAGACCGATCGACTCAGCAATGTGATCGCGAACCCGGTGCGGCGTCTGCGTTGTCGACCAGACGGTCAATCCACCAGAGAACGGATCCTTCTGGGCGAGCAGTCCGCGGGTTTCAATCGGAGCACAGACGTAACGCTGAGTCGAAAATGTCTCATGGACGACGACCGGCGCGTCCGCGATCGCCTTGGCTGCATCACCCTTGCCGTGGCGCACGTGTACACCGATGTTGTCTTCCTCGCCACACAACACCAACGGAGCGCCCGGGGCCGCTGCTTCTTGGAGGTCGACCACCGCAGGCAGTTCTTCATAGTCGATGTCAATCAACTCGATCGCGTCCTCGGCCAGATACCGCGACTCGGCAATAACCATGATGACCGGCTGGCCAACATAACTCACCTCGTCGCCGGCCAGAATCGGGGCTGGCTGCACCTTGTTAATCGGGCCGAGTTCCGCGATACCCGGCGGCACCCGCATCTCTTCCGCGTTGACGAGTGGCTTGATGCGGTCGACAACATCAGAAGGTTCGTACACCGCGACGACACCCGGCATCGCTCGCGCCGCCGATGTATCAAGCCGCACGATCCGGGCGTGGGCGTAGGTGCTACGTAGGAAGGCGACTTCGAGAGCGTCGGCGACGTGGAGGTCGGCAACAAAACGCCCAGCTCCGCGAACCAGACGATCGTCTTCGACACGAGGCATGGAACGTCCGACAAAACCCTCGGGTTCACCGGAATGTTCACGATGGTCGGTCATGTGCCGTCTCCCTGTGCTGGCTTGCCCTCGACATGCGCCAGGCCTAGCGCATGTCGGGCGGCGGCCCGAATGTTCATGTAACCCGTACAGCGACAGAACGAGCTATCGAGATGGTGGTCGAGTTCATTGAGCGTGACCGGGGTCTCGCGTTCGGCCAGGCTTGTCAGCGTCATCAAAAAGCCAGGCGTGCAAAACCCACACTGCAACCCATGGTGGTCACAAAACGCTTGCTGCATCGGGCTCAGAGCGCCATCGGGCGCAGCGAGTCCTTCGACCGTGCGGACCGAACGACCATCGACCTGCGGAGCCAGCATGAGACAGGACCGCACGGGGAGACCATCGAGCAGCACCGTGCACGCACCGCAGGACCCTTGCTCGCATCCGATGTGGGTGCCGGTCAGTTGCACACGGTCTCGGAGGAAGTCGGTCAGCAGCAATCTCGACTCGACCTCGGCCTCGATGGTTTCGCCATTGATGTCGACCGTGATGTTGTGCCGGGCGGTCGACTCGGCCGCAGGCGGTGACGACACCCGGCGAACTGGTGTGGTTCGATTCGATGATTCGGTCATCACATGCGCTCCCAAGCTTCTGCCACGGCTTCGACCAGAAGCCTTTGAGCATGTCGGATTTTCGAACGGGCCGAGGTGTGTGCATCGTCGACCGGATCAAGCGTGGCGGCCCACTGCTCTATCACTGACGATTCCAGATCAGGCCCGGCAGCGTTGAGGAGTGCCTCTTCGATCAGGGTTGCCCGCGTCGGCCCGCCGCCAAGGCCGAAAACGACGAGTCGGCTCTCGATGCTTCCGGCATTGCGTCGGACCACAGCGGCGACCCCGGCGGTCGCAAAGTCGCCCGGCTGACGGGAGAACTCTCGAAACGACCACCCTTGTTCTGGTGAAGGTTCGGGGAACTCCACGGCCGTTATCATCTCGTCGGCTTCGAGTGCCGTCGTAAATGCTCCGTGGAACATGTCATCTGCAGATAATGAGCGCTCCCCCCGGACGGAGCGAGCAATCATGGTTGCCCCAAGTGCTACCGCGACCGCTGGCAGTTCGGCCTGAGGGTCGTTGTGTGCCAGGCTGCCGCACACGGTGCCGCGGTTGCGGATCTGAGGATGGCCGATTTGAGCGATGGCTGCAACCAGCATCGGCCAGCGGCCGTTCACGTCGGGATGTGTTGCCACCTCGGTCTGAGTCATTGCCGCTCCGATGCGAAGTACCCCTCGGGTTGCGGGAACATCGCCGTCAGCGAACTCAAGTGATCGGAGCTCGTCGATCCGGCCGATATCGACGACCAGTTCTGGTGCCCCTAAGCGCAGGTTGAGCACGGGCATCAGTGACTGCCCGCCAGCCAGCAGCCTGGCATCGTTGTCGCTGGCCAACAGCTCGATGGCGTGATCGACCGACGTGGCTCGCACGTAGTCGAGGGGGCTCGGCTTCATCGCCGCCTCCTGGGCTTCCTAAAAGGGGGTGGTCTCGAGGCTCGACACATTCACTCAAGTTCAAGAGAGTTTGTGGATTGAACGTACCCAACGCAACGCGAAGACACCAAGTTGACGCCAGCAGAGATGGCTCGTGCAGAAGAATCAACGGCTGCGTGGTCTCACGCATGTCGGGCGCGCCAGGTTCAGGAACATGTCGCATCTCCTACCCAACGATCACGATGCAGGACGTTCTGTCTTCGCCCCCCGCTGCTGTGGGCGCGAGCTCGGACGCAGCGACGATGGTAGATCTGCCAACTCGTCGACATAAGGTCAAAAAGAACTACTCAAGGGAGGCCTGGCATGGAGCAAGAGACACCGGAACTGACACTCGATTACATTCGGTTCGTTCTGGCCGAAGACATCCGCTCAGACGCCGGCCCGGTAAGGACACCGGTGCGTACAACAAGGCGTTCATCGCTGCGTTTCGAGCGAACGGCGGCGACATGCCCGGCGACCTTGCGTTGGTGCCATGGATGTTGCTGACAACAACAGGTGCTCGGTCTGGACGCGACCGGACTATTCCCCTGGCGTTCTTCGACCGCAATGGTCGGATCTACATCATCGCATCGAAAGGTGGAGCGCTGACGCACCCCGCGTGGTTCCACAATCTCGTCGCGAACCCTGACGTGATTGCAGAGTTCGGCGATGACCCGGTGCCGTCGAAAGCGGTGGTGCTCGCAGGCGAAGAACGCGACGAGGTCTTCGCCTGGGTCGCAGACCAGAACAAGACCTTCGCCAAGTATCAGTCTCGGACGGACCGTACTATCCCGGTGGTTGAACTCGTAGCAGCCCAGGCCTGCACGCCTTCAGGCGCTGCTGACGGTCCGGCCTCGGCTTCCTGAGTCTGGGCCGAAGGCGAAACGGCCAAGTCGAAACGACCGCGTTCTTGTCCATGTCCGCCAGGTATGTCAGGATCTGCGCACATGGTTGGCCCTACCCAAGTTGGTGAATCCGCCGCAGCGGAGAAGCTGACGAGGCCGGTCCTCGTCGTCGCAGCGGTTATCTGCACGTGTGTCGTCGTATCGCACATGTTCGGCCGATCAACCATCTCGATTCTTCTGCCAGCGATTCGACAGGATCTGGTCGATTCCAATACCGCAGCAGGCGTTCTTGGTGGCTCGAACTTCGCTGGCTACATCATTGGCGTCGTATTCGTAACGGTGCTCGCGGGTCGAGCAGAACCGATACAGCTCATGCGCGCTGGCTTGGTTATTTCGGCGGCGGCACTTTTTCTGCTCGCCATTGCACCATCGTTCTTGGTCTTGGGTATCGGGGTTTGGCTCGCTGGGTTTGGCGGCGCTGGAATCTGGGTTACGGCGCCCGCCCTAGCCACAGCGAACGTGCCCGCATCGCGGCGGGGCGCGGTGCTCGGGGCGCTCACCGCGACGATGGGTATTGCATTACTCCTGCTAAGTCAGGGCACCACGCTGTTCCGCAAGATCGTTGACAATGACGATGCATGGCGCCCAATATTTGGGATCGAGGCTGCGGTGACCGTTGCGATCTTGGTCGCCGTGTTCGTGCTGGTTCGCCCAACTGCGACAGTTCAACAGAGCCAACGAGGCACGCTCTTTTCAGCGAGGGCCCTGCGGTCAATTCCTGGATGGCTGCTTCTCGTCGTTTGTTACACATCGTTCTCTGCGCTCGCTGGCGCCTGGACACAGTTCCTTGGCTTGGCTCTCAAGGAGGACGCCGGCTTTAGCTCGGCACACGTGAACAACTTGTTCTCAGTGTTCGCGGTATGCGGGATCTTTGGGCCACTGTTGATGGGCCGGCTGTCAGATCGAATCGGTCGTGATCGGGCGTTGGCGATCGCGGCAGCGATCTCTGTGACTGCGTCGCTGCTGTTGACGATCAATGCCGAACCGTGGAGTTCGATCGCCGTTGGACTGTACGGCGCCGGGTCGTTCTCGGTGCCGATCTTGACCGCGGCCGCGGTGCGCGACCACCTCGATGACCGGTCGTTCAGCACAGCCTACGGAACGATCACCATTATCTACGGCATCGGCTCGTTCAGCGCCGCGCTGCTGGCCGGAGTAATTGCCGACTGGCGAGACAGCTTTGACCTCGTCTATGTCTTGCTCGGTGTTCTCGCGGCAGTAAGCGGCACCACCGCACTCATGCGCTTCCGCCTCCTTCGGATCGGCTGACTACTGCCGCAGTTGGCTAGCCGGCCAACGAATCGCAGCCTGTGCGGCGTTTTGCTGTGGCACTCTGATCGCTCTGTGCATGCATCGTCAGCTCACAAAACGGGTGTGCTCGGGCTCCGCAACCACGCTCATCTGCTCGACAACCTCGGCAGGCATCGGTTTCGAGAAGAGATAACCCTGCAACGCGTCGCTACCGAGTTCGGTCACGTGGGCAGCCTGATCCACAGTCTCGATACCTTCCGATGTCACCTTGGCACCGAGAAGGTGGCCGATGTCGATGATCAGCTTGACGAGGGACTCAGCGGACTTGTCCTGAATGAAGGTTCTATCGATCTTAAGGATGTCCAGTGGCAAGCTTCGTAGGTGCCCGAGCGACGTGTATCCGGTGCCGAAATCGTCAATAGCGATCCGGATCGATTGGTTCCGGAGCAACTCCAACTTATGAGCCGCAGAATCAAGGTCATCGAGCAACTCGCCCTCAGTGACCTCAATGACAAGTCGGGTTGGGCTGATCTTGGCATCGCGGAGGGGACCAAGTATGTCGCAGACGAAACTTTCCGAAGCGAGGTGCCGTCCCGAAATATTGACAGCGACTGCGACGTCTCCCAGCTCGGGATGGTTCGTCCACTTCACAAGTTGGTCAACTACATGATTCACGACCCAGTTATCGAGTTCAAGAATCAGGTCGCTCCGTTCGGCGATCGGAATGAACAAGTCAGGTGGGATCCAGGCTCCATCGGGAGCTTTCCATCTAATGAGCGCTTCAAGCGATAACAGTTTTGCAGTTTTGGCGTCGATGATCGGTTGGTAGTACATCGTGAGTTCATCTTCGGCGATCGCTGTTCGGAGCGATCCCTCGATGATCGTGCGTTGCTGCACCTCAAAGAGAAGAGCCTCGTCACAAAGCTCAATTCGTGACCGGCCAAGCTCCTTTGCGCGATAAACGGCGAGATCAGCGTCGTGAAGTAACTCGCTCGCAGTTAGGTCAGATGCTGCGTCTGCTACGGCAATTCCGATACTCAAGCTGAGGGTAATCATCCTGTCACCAATCTCGATCGGATCGCTGACTGCGTTGGCGATTCGTCGGGCTACTGAATGAGCCTCCGCTGCTCCATCAATCGGTTCCGCAATGACAAGGAATTCATCGCCCCCAAGCCGTCCCACGTGATCATTGCCGCGAATGGCACCCTGAAGACGCTTGCTGAATGCCCACAGCACCGCATCGCCTACCTGATGTCCATGTTCGTCGTTGACCTCTTTGAAGTTATCGAGGTCGACGAACAGCACAGCGACGGTCGACCCGCAACGAGATGCAGTCATGAGGCTCTGTTTCAGCTG
>DNHM01000392.1 GCA_003485885.1 Acidimicrobiaceae bacterium | reverse complement strand
CGGACGAGGGGAAGCTCTCGCAACTCACCAGTGACTGGGACTCCGCTGACGTAAGTCGTCACCGACTGCCCAACCTCGCCAGCGCGGCTGATGTACGCAAGGCCCACGGCGGCCCCTAGCTGTTCGGAATACGATGCCGAAGTAATCGAACCAATAGCCGCATCGCCAGCCATGACCGCGGCCTCGGCCGAAGGCACAACGTCGCCTGCAAACACGACGGAAAGTAATCGTTTAGGCACATTGTTGCCCCGGCTGTCGATCCGGGCGACAAGCTCCTGCCCGGTGTAGCAACCTTTGGTAAAGCTCACGCTCTGCTCAACAATGCCAGCGGCGGCAGGAATAGTTGACTCATCAAGCTCGCTGCCCATCTTGGGCACACCCGCTTCGATACGCAACGCGGTGAACTGCTCAGCGCTAAGTTCTGGCGCATCAACTGATGCCCCACCAAGGGCCGGGCCAAATACGTCGCGTACGGCAACACCGGCCCACGATGTGATCATGTCGTGTTCGACGCCACCGAGTTGTGACTCGTCGGCACCGGGACCAACGATTGTCAACGACTCCCATGGAGCCAGCGAGATATCGATGTCGGTTCGGAGTTTGAACCGGTTGAGCCGGGTCAGGACCTCGTCGGCCCAGCCAGCGTCAACATCGATCACGAAGCGGTCGTTGGTGACCCGAGTGATACGGAACCACGCTGAGATCTTGCCTTGAGGATGAAGTAGCAGCGACCATCCGGCCTCGCCAGGGGCCAGCGCATCAAGATCCTGGCTGAGTTGTCCCTGGAGGAATTTCAGAGCATCAGGGCCTTCGGCGATAACCGCCTGGCGCTGGCCTGCAATCACTGCGAGCGTGGTGCGAACATCAATGGTCATAGTCAGGTACTCCGTTGGGCCCGGCGGGCGGCGGTCAAACGCTCGGCAGCGGGGACCGCAGCCAGTAGCGCAGTGGCCTTGTGGTAACACTCGTTGTGTTCGAGCTCGGGGTCACTGTCATATACGACACCCGCGCCAGCTTGTACTGATGCACCGTTGGCGGTGATCATCATCGTGCGGATACAGATAGCGGTATCGAGGTTGCCGTTGAAGTCGATGTAGCCAACAACACCGCCATAGGGACCTCGTTTAGACGGCTCAAAATCGTCGATGATTTCCATTGCCCGCACCTTGGGCGCACCCGAGAGTGTTCCTGCTGGCAGCGTGGCCCGTATCACATCGACCGGACCAAGACCATCGCGCAGCTGACCAGAAACCTGGGAGGTGAGATGCATGACATGGCTGTAGTGCTCGAGCACCATCAGTTCGTCGATCTCCATAGACCCGTATTCGATGACACGGCCGATGTCATTGCGGGCCAGGTCCACAAGCATCACGTGTTCGGCGCGTTCTTTGGGGTCCTCGGCCAGTTCTGCGCCAAGTGCTCGGTCTTCCGCGTCGGTTTTGCCTCGACGTCGAGTGCCAGCGATTGGGCGGCTGATGACTCGACCGTCTTCCAGCCGCACCAGCGGTTCGGGCGATGCCCCAGCCAGGCTCACCGCCGGAGTGCGTACGAAGTACATGTAGGGGCTGGGATTGATCTGGCGCAAGACCCGATAGACATCGAATGGGTCGGCATCGAGTTCGAAGTCGAAACGTTGCGACAACACCACCTGAAAGATGTCACCTGCCCGGATGAGTTCTTTCGCCGCATCCACGGCTCGCTGGAAATCGCCGCTGCCCATCGTGCTTTGTACTGCGGGAAGTGGGTCATCGCTGTTGGGTGGGGTCAGTAGCGGTTCGTCAAGACCGGATGCGCCGTCGGCGGCAAACTCTTCAAGGCGAACCAGTGCTTCGTCGTAGATGGCATCGAGTTCGTCATCAGTCATCGACGCATTGACCACGACATTGTCGATCAGAGCGACGCGTTGGCGCCAGTGATCGAACGCTGCGATCTGGCCGACCATCATCAGCGAGGCATCCGGTAGCCCGAGTTGGTCTTCGGGTACGTCGGGCAGTTTCTCGATCTCGCGGACGACGTCGTAGCCAAGATAACCAACCAGGCCACCGTGCATGGGTGGCAGTTCCTCGACAGTTGGCGAGCGGTATGTCTCGAGGATCACATCGATCGCAGCCAAGATGCCCTGGTCGCTCGGCACGTCGATGCCCAAATCACCATCGATCTCGACGGTGTTGCCGGTTGTGGTCAGCGTTGCTCGGGGTCGGCGGCCCACAAAGGAAAATCGACTCCAGCGTTCACCGTTCTCGACCGACTCGAGGATGAAACCTGGCTCATCGCGGACCAAGCGGGAGAACGCTGCGACTGGCGTGGTCAGGTCAGCGACCAGTTCTCGCCATACGGGCAAGACGGTGTACGTCTTTGCCCAGGTGCGGAACTGCTCTCGTGTGGGGCCGTCAGACACTAGATGTACAGGCCGGTGCTGCCCTCTTCAAGGCGCTCGGCGGCGACGGCGTGAATGTCACGCTCGCGCAAAATGATGTAATCAGTACCGCCGACTTCGACCTCGTACCGGTCGTTCGGATTAAAGAGGACTTGGTCGCCGAGCTCCACCGCTCGGACGTTTGGGCCGACAGCTTCGACAGCTGCCCATGTGAGTCGTTTGCCGACCTGGGCGGTTGC
>DNHM01000355.1:8446-14313 GCA_003485885.1 Acidimicrobiaceae bacterium | reverse complement strand
GGATTGTGCTTGTAGCCGTCGAAAACGTGTTCGGCGTCGTACATCACTTCGAGACCGTTCGCCACCAGGAACTCCACAGAGTCACGGACCATGGCGACGCCCTCTTCGAGGTCGACTCGAAGCGCTTCGGTCACGTGATAGTCCCAACACTTGCCGACGATGCAGACCGCCGTGGTGCCAGCACTGATCAGGTTCTGCAGTGTTTGGTCTTGGTCGATCTTGCCTCGAGGACGTCGAGTTGAGCCGAACGCAACGAAGGTCGAGTTCTTCAGATCGAGTTCGGTGGCAGCACGACGAAAGAACTCATCGTCCTTGGGGTTTGCTCCCGGCCAGCCGCCTTCGATGTAGTGCACACCCAGTCGATCGAGCTGGCGCGCAATCTTGAGCTTGTCCTCGACAGTGAACGAAATACCTTCGAGCTGGCTGCCATCGCGCAGCGTGGTGTCGTAGATCTCGACGTGTTTTTTGGGGGAAAACATTAGGTGTACTCCAAAAATGGGATGGATCAACGACTCACGCGTGGGTCGAATCGGTGCGCAAGCAGCCGCCAAGCCTGATGACCCGACCTGCCTTGTGCGCCACATGGCATCGTGAAGCTTACTGGGGTGCTTAGCCGCGGACCCACAACGGGCCGCCCGCTCCGATCAGCCAACAGCGCTCGCGATCGCGTCGCCTATAGCGATGGTGCCGCCCTCGGTGTTGCCCAGTTCGTAGGCAGCAGCCGTAATGCGGTCAGCTGCAGCGTCCTCGCCGAGGTGACGAAGCATCATCGCTCCGGAGATGATCGCAGCGGTTGGGTTGGCTATCCCCTGGCCGGCAATGTCTGGAGCAGAACCGTGCACCGGTTCAAACATAGATGGGCCAGTCTTGGCCGGGTTCAGGTTGGCCGATGCGGCGAAACCAATGCCGCCGCTCACTGCGCCACCGAGGTCGGTCAAAATGTCACCGAACAGATTGTCGGTAACGATCACGTCGTACTGCTGTGGTGACTGCACGAAGTAGATACATGCCGCATCGACATGGTTATACGCGGTTGCAACGTGCGGATATTCCTCGGCAACCTCGTTAAAGGTGCGCTGCCACAAATCACCACTGAAGTTCAGAACGTTGGTCTTGTGGCAGAGGGTCAGGTGTTTGCGATCCGTTGTGCTGGCCAGGTCGAAGGCATAACGAATGGCCCGCTCGACACCCATCCGGGTGTTGACCGACCCCTGGGTCGCGACCTCGTGAGGTGTGCCTTTGCGGAGAATGCCGCCTTCACCCGCGTAGGCGCCTTCGGTATTCTCACGGATGACGGTCATGTCCACGCCGTCTTCTTCAGAGACGAAGGGACGTTGGTTGATGTACAAGTCGAGCTCAAACCGCATCTTTAGCAGCAGACCGCGCTCAATGACGCCTGGAGGAACGCCGGGCGTGCCAACGGCACCCAGGTAAAGGGTGTCGAGGCCCCGCCACTCTTCGAGTGTTGCGTCGCTCAAGATTTCGCCATCGCGCAAAAAGCGAGAGCCGCCCAGGTCGTATTCGACGGTCTCTAGCTCTACGCCAGCAGCAGCAATAACCTTGAGTCCTTCGGCAATGACCTCTGGGCCAATCCCGTCGCCGCCGATGATCCCGACTTTATGTGCCATTGCTTCTACAACTTCCCCATGAGCCCCGAATCGGAGCGTGATTACAACCCACCGATCTTAGAGGCCCGGTCACGAATTGCCCGAACCCACTGCCCGAACCCACTGCACGAACCAGTGCCCCCCTGTTCTGTTGCTGCATCCGAGTACGTCGCCACACTGCTGGAGGCAAGCATCAGAGCAACCAGGACTTTCGCCAGGAGGGCACAATTCGAACGACGCAAGACAGGGCTAGGTAACACGGGGTTCGTTAGGATGGTCGGTTATGGCTGATCCGAAGCAACTTTCGCAACAGGCCCATGACCGTCTACAAGCTGAGCTTGAAGATCTGACGACTCGTGGCCGCATCGATATCGCTCGCAAGATTGAAACCGCTCGCGAACTGGGCGACCTCTCCGAGAACGGTGACTACCACGCTGCCAAGGAAGAACAAGGCAAGATGGAAGGCCGAATCATGCATCTCGAGGGCACCCTCGAGGACTGCATCATCGTCGAAATTCCCGAAGCAACCGACACGGTGACTATGGGCAACGTCGTCAAGATCCGCTACGAAGGCGACACCGACACCGAGACGTACCTGGTCGGCAGCATCGAAGAACGTCGCGAAGGCATCACGGTCATGTCTTCGAGCTCACCGTTAGGCGCAGCATTGCTTGGCTCAAAGATTGGCCAGACCGTTTCCTATGAAGCCCCTGGCGGCATGCTTGCCGTCGAGATCGTTGCAATCGAGGTCTGAATCACTATGTCTACTCAACCACTGACAAACACACCACGCACACTCAGCCAAAAGGTCTGGGACAACCACGTCGTTCCCAGTTCCACAAGCGATGCCGCAGACAACGGCTCAGCCTTGTTGTACATCGACCTGCACCTGGTACACGAGGTCACTTCGCCCCAGGCGTTCGAAGGCCTGCGGATGACCGGACGCACCGTCCGTCGTCCTGACCTGACGGTGGCGACGGAAGACCACAATGTCCCAACCGAGAATCAGCACCTGCCGATCCCTGATGAGATTGGCCGCAAGCAGGTCGACACGCTGCGGTCGAACACTGCCGAATTCGGCATTACGAACTACCCCATGGGACACAAGAACCAGGGCATCGTCCATGTCATCGGCCCTGAACTCGGGCTCACGCTGCCTGGCATGACGGTGGTGTGTGGCGACAGCCACACCAGCACCCACGGCGCATTCGGCGCTATTGCTTTCGGCATCGGCACCAGCGAAGTCGAGCACGTGCTCGCCACCCAGACGCTGCCTCAGCTAGCCCAAGAAACCATGGCGATCACCATCAACGGTGAGCTGCCCGAGGGCGCAACCGCCAAGGACGTTGTGCTCGCTGTGCTGGCCCGCACCGGAACGAGCGGCGGCATCGGTGCTATCGCCGAGTACCGCGGCTCAGTCATCGAGAGCCTGTCGATGGAAGGCCGCATGACGGTGTGCAACATGTCGATCGAGTGGGGAGCCAAAGCTGGCCTCATCGCACCCGATGAAACCACCTTTGAGTACCTCAAGGGCCGCCAACATGCACCCCAGGGCGAAGCCTGGGACGAAGCCGTCGCCGCATGGCGCGAGCTGAAGACCGACGAAGGCGCAACCTTCGATCGCGAAATCATCATGGACGGCAGCGAGTGCGTGCCGCACATCACGTGGGGCACGAACCCTGGTCAGGTCGCTCCGATCGACAGCACTGTTCCGAACCCGGCTGACTACGACGATGCTGGCGAGGCCGATGCCTGCACCCGAGCACTCGAATACATGGATCTCACACCGGGCATGGCAATGCGCGACATCGTTGTCGACACGGTCTTTATCGGCAGCTGCACCAACAGCCGCATCGAAGACCTTCGGGCGGCGGCCGCCGTCGCCAAGGGCCACAAGGTCAAAGACGGCATGCGCACGCTCGTTGTGCCTGGCTCCGGTCTCGTCCAGGAGCAAGCCATTGCGGAAGGCCTCGACCAGATCTTCATCGAGGCTGGCTTTGACTGGCGCGAACCCGGCTGTTCTATGTGCCTTGCCATGAATGCTGACCGTCTCGCTCCGGGCGAGCGCAGCGCGTCGACCAGCAACCGCAACTTCGAAGGCCGCCAAGGTCGCGGCGGTCGAACCCATCTCGTATCGCCCGAGGTCGCCGCCGCTACGGCGATCCTCGGCCACGTAGCAACCCCTGGAGATCTCGCATAATGGAAGCCGTACGCATTGTTCAAGGCCGAGCCGTTCCCCTTGAGCGCAACGACGTCGACACCGACCAGATCATTCCGAGCGATTGGCTCAAGCAGGTTGAACGCACCGGCTTCGAAAAGGGCCTCTTCAGCGAATGGCGCGACGATCCCGACTTTGTCATGAACAAGGAAGAACACGCCGGCGCCAAGGTGCTGCTTGCCGGCCCCAACTTCGGCACTGGTTCATCTCGTGAACATGCCGTGTGGGCCATCATGCAATACGGCTTCGAGGCGGTCATCTCACCTCGCTTCGGCCCGATCTTCGCCAACAACTCGACCAAGAATGGTCTCGTCTGTGTCCAGATCGAACAAGAGCTTGGCGACAAGCTCATGGCTGCGGTGCAGGCCGATCCCCAGCTTGAGATCGTGATCGATGTCGAGAAGCTGCGGCTCGAAGTACCGGCTCTCGATATCGACGTGGCCTTCGCCATGGACGCACAGGTCCAGCATCGCTTCTTGGAGGGCCTCGACGACATTGGCCTCACCATGCAACAAGGCGATGACATCTCTGCGTTCGAGTCGTCTCGACCCGGCTACATGCCCGCCACCAGCGCGTAGACCTTCTGTTCGGGCCGACGATCGTCGGACACGGTCATGCTTGCCGTGGTCGCTTCGTCGTTCGGTTCGGCCCGATCTTCCGTCGCTCCTGCCTTTGCTGCGGTTGCGACAATCACCGTTAGCAGCAGCCCTCGATTCTGAAAGTAGAACAAGCGCAATGCCCCAGTGGATACGACGAGTCGGATGGGCCGCCGCGTTTGCCGCACTCGCGGCGCGGGCCTACAAGGGCTTGAGCAAGCTCGACGAGCCACTCCCCCAGGACCAGCCCGCTCAGTGGCCGCCGCTGGCCTTCGAACAACCTGCTCGTCCGGGCGGACAGGCATAGCTTGAAAAGTTACGTCCCCTGGGGACGTAACTTTTCGCCGCTACTGGGTGGCCAGGAAGTGAAGCACGCCGCGGGCTGAGCTCAGCCGATTTGCGGCTTGTGGCCAGATACGCGACTGGGGGCCATCGAGAACCGCGTCGGTTACTTCTTCGCCACGATGGGCCGGCAGGCAGTGCATGAAGATGGCGTCCGGGGCCAGCTGCAACATGTCGGTGGTCACCTGGAGCCCTTCGAATTCGCGCAGCTTCTGCTCTCGAATATCTTCCTCGCCCATGCTGATCCAGGTGTCGTTGTAGATCACGTCGGACCCAGGAACGAGCTCTTCAACTCGGTCACTCCATGCAAATGTAATACCGGCCGCAGCAATACGATCGGCGTCGACCTCGCTGAACTTCTGGCTGATTGGTGACACCACTCGCATCTCGCCACCGAGCATGCCGACAGCGAGCGCTAGTGATCGGGTCACATTGTTGGCGTCGCCGACATAGGTCACGACCTTGCCCTCGACCGTGCCGTATTCGGCGATGATCGTAAGCACATCCGCGATGGCCTGCAACGGATGAGCGGCATCGGAGAGAAGGTTCACGATCGGGACGAGATCGAGACCGACCCATTCGTCGAGGACCGTGTGTTCATAGACACGGGCGCAGATGATCTTGTGGTAGCACGCCAGCGTGTGGGCCACATCCGAGATCGACTCGCGTTTGCCCAGGCTGACTTCGGCATCAGTGATGTACACCGGATGACCGCCAAGTTGCACGACCGCCATCTCGGTCGAGTTGCGGGTTCGTGCTGACTGCTTTGCGAAATAACAAGCAACCCCATGTCCCTCGAGCGGGCGCCCGAGCTCGGCGATGGGTTTCTGCGCATTCTCAACGATCATCTTGAGTTCATCGATCGACAGATCATCGACGTCGAGTACGTGCCGCATTGCATTACCCCGCTGGTGGTGGACTACGGAAGAAGCTTGCAGGGTAAACGCTTAATGGAACCTTGAGGCGATCGATGGTCGTCCGGCAGCCATAAAGTCCCGTAAGAAACCGCTATCTAGCATTGACGGCGAAAGGCACGGGCTGGCCGGCAAGCGCCAAGACAACCTGTTCGGCGACCTGTACGCCAGCCTTGAGCTGAGCCTCGAC
>DNHM01000355.1:0-8413 GCA_003485885.1 Acidimicrobiaceae bacterium | reverse complement strand
CGACGGTCGGCTCTTCGGCGAACACATCGATTGCAGCGCCGCCGACCGGGCCGTTCGAGATTGCGTCAGCCAGAGCCGCTTCGTCGATGATGCCGCCCCGGGCAACGTTGACGAGCCGCAGTCCCGGTTTGGCCTTGGCCAGCAGCTCGGCGTTAATCAGGTTCATGGTGTCGGGCGTTCGGGCCAGGTGAAGTGTGACGAAGTCGCTGGTTCCGATGAGTGTTTCAAGATCAACGAGCTCGATGCCCATACCTGCAGCCCGTTCCGGAGCGACGTAGGGATCAAACGCGATGATCTCCATGTCGAAGGCCCGGGCGCGTGCGGCCACGAGACCACCGATACGACCAAGGCCAACAATGCCGAGCGTCTTCTCGGCGAGTTCGACGCCATTCCACTTGCTGCGCTCCCACCGACCTTCGACCAGCGCTGCGTGGGCGTGCGCAATGTTGCGGGCCTGGGCCAACAACATGGCCATCGTGTGCTCGGCTGCGGTTATCGCATTCGAGAACGGAGCGTTCGCTACGAGCACGTTGCGTTCTGTCGCTGCATCAACGTCGACGTTGTCGAGGCCGATTCCGGCCCGGCCCACGATCTTCAAATCGGTTCCTGCAGAAAGTAGCTCGGCGCTCACCGTGGTCGCTGACCGAATGATGATTGCTTGCGCCCCAACAATCGCTGCAGCGAGGCCTGCCTCGTCGAGCCCGATTTGGACATCCACCTCATGCCCAGCCTCTCGCAACAGGTCCAAGCCTTTGTCAGAGATTTCTTCAGATACAAGCACACGAGCCATGCCTGGAATCTATTCGGCTGGACGGCCACTTCATCGTGAAACCCGACACCAATGGTCATCTTTTGATAACCACGCGCACCTCATACCACCGTGAGCGCACCAGCAACATGGTCGATGAACTCCAAGAGATAGACAGCTCCGGCGTAACCTCGATCCATGACGAAGACGATCATTCTTGGCGCTGGTCTCGCTGGCCTGAGTGCAGGCCGTTGCTTACAGGCGCAAGGTCATGAAGTGCACATCATCGACAAGGGTCGGGGCGTCGGTGGACGGTTGGCGACCCGACGGCTCGGCGGTGCGCGCCTGGATCATGGTGCGCAGTTCTTCACCACCCGTGGCGAACTCTTCACCGAGACGGTCGCACAAGCAGTGGAAGCAGGCGCTGTGAGCGAGTGGTGCCGAGGCTTCGCCGAGCACGATGGTTACCCCCGCTATCGAGGAACCGATGGTATGACCTCGCTCGCAAAATGGATGGCAACCGGCCTCGACATGCAACTCGGGGTCGAAGTCGATCGCATCGAGACTGTCGAAGGCCAGGTGCAACTGCTGGCAGCGAACGGTGACCCGATCGCCCACGCCGAGCAAGCCGTCGTCACGGCGCCCATTCCCCAGATGTTGCAGCTATTCGATCGGGGTAATGTTCGTCCCGATGCCGAACTCGATTCGGCGCTACGTGGGACCAGCTACTTCGCCACGCTTGCGCTGCTTGCGGTTGTGGATGGCAAACCCAATATCGATGAACCGGGCGGCATGCAATTCGATGACGGCCCCTTCACCTTTATCGCCGACAACAAACGCAAGGGCATCTCCGATGTCCGAGCGCTTACCTTCCACGCCGAACATGACTACAGCTTGCGACGGTTCGACGACGATCCAGACCAAGTCCACGCGGAGTTGATCGATCAGGCAGCGCCTTGGATTGGCGACGCTACGTTCGTTGAGTCGCAGCTCAAGAAGTGGCGCTACGCAGGCCCCGTTACGCCCCTGCCAAAACCGACCTACCTTGTCGAACAGGACGGAACACGGATCGCGCTTGCAGGTGATGCCTTTGCTGGACCCAAGGTCGAGGGCGCGTTCAGATCTGGCCACGCTGCAGCGTCAGCGCTGCTCTAAGCAGCCACCTCGATGACAGAAACACCGGCAGAACGACCACGGGTCCAACCGCCGCCGATCCAAGCTGACAGTTCTCAGGTTGCCCCAGCGCAATCTCACCGCGTGTCATCGCCGTCGCCGAGGATTGTTACCAATTCCTACGACCATGAGCGAACCACCTGGGGACTCGGCGACATGCTCGTCTCGCTAGGTATCTATTTCGTTGGGTCAGTCACCTTGTTGTTGGCGATCTTCGCAATCATCGGAAGTGATGACTCCTTGCGCGGCCCGTGGCTCCTCATCGGCGTCGCAGGACCGCACGCTCTGTTAGTGACCCATCTGCTGAGGGTCAGCCGCTCCAAGGGGCACGGCCTTGCGGCCGACTTCCAGTTTCGTGTTTGCAGGTCAGACATTCGTATGGGGATCGGCCTGTTCTTTGCCGCTCTCTTCGGAGCAGGCATCGTGGCCACCCTCGTGACCAAACTCGTTGGCGAGGCACCGACGGCAACAGCGATCGAAGTCGCTCAGGACTCTGCCGATGATGGCCTCACCGTCTGGCTTTACCTGTTTGCGATCCTCGGCGCCACCTTCATCCCCGTCGTCGAAGAGCTCGTCTACCGGGGACTTTTTTGGAGCGCTCTCGAAAAACGGGGCATGCACCCGTGGGCCATTCTGATCGCAACCAGCGCCTTGTTCGCCATGATCCACCTCGAACCTGTCCGCACCCCGGTGCTCTTCGTCCTAGGCATGGCTATCGGCGCTGGCCGGTTACGCACCGGGCGCATCGGGGCATCCATCGCCACCCACATATTGATCAACAGCCTGGCGATGATCGCCACGCTGGTTGATCTGGCCTAGCGCTAGAGCCAGTCTGCGGGATTGAGCTCGCTCAACGAGTCGACGCACACGGATGCGTGACCGAATTTCATGGTCTTGGTAATCGGCCCTGGGGCAGCGATACATCGCATACCAGCGGCGATCGCCGCCGCCACGCCATGAGTCGAATCTTCGATAGCCAGCGCTTCGTTCGGCGCCACGCCAAGTGACTCGCATGCGGTGAGATACACCGTTGGATCGGGCTTACCTGGAATACCAGGATCCGCGCAGCTCAGCGTGGTGAAACGATCAGCCAGGCCGAGCCGTTCGATATGGCCGCTGACCCAACTCGTAGGTGAACTCGACGCGACACCCATTGGAATCCCTGCCGCTGATGCGGCAAGAATCCAATGCTCCACACCATCGCGCAGCGGCAACGAGTGCAACATCTCACCGCAGAGGTCCTTGCGGAACGTCTCGACTTGGGCTGAGATGGCGTCGACCCCGATCTGGTTACACAGCTCGCTTCGGACGTCGATCCCATGTCCATCTGCCTTGCCAATGTCTTGCAACCAGCGTTCAAGCGGAATCGGCTCTGCGCCAGCGAAACGAAACGTCTCGGCCCACGATTCATACACCGGTGTTTCGCTGTCAATAATCGTGCCATCGAAGTCGAAGACGAGCGCTCTGGTCGTGGGGGTCATGAAAGCGTGAGCTCCGGCAGATCTCCAGCCGGTTCGATGCCAAGTATCTGACAGAAGAAGGACAACTCCGCTTCGAGTGCGGTGATGATTGTCTCTGCATCCCGGAACCCGTGGGCGACGCCAGGGAAGACCAGGTAGGCGTGGGGCACGCCATTAGCTGCTAGCGCAGCAACAACCGCATCACTCTGGTTCTTCGGTACGACAGGGTCAGCGTCGCCCTGCAGCACGATCATCGGGGTCTCCAACGACTCGGTGCGGTTGATGGGTGACCTGGCGGCATAGATCGCTTCGCCTTCGGGCCACGGAGCAACAAGTCGGTCGCAGTAACGCGCTTCGAACTTGTGAGTGTCTCTGGCAAGTGCGCTCAGGTCAGCCACGCCATAACGCGACGCTCCAGCTGCGAAGACATCGCTGTCAGCGAGCGCTCCGAGCACCGTGAGCCCGCCAGCGCTGCCACCTTTGATCACGATTCGGGCGCTATCGACACGTCGTTCATCACCCAGATGGAGTGCTGCAGCGACACAATCATCGACATCGGCTACGCCCCAACGACCATTCAGTGCATGCCGATAGGTCCGGCCGTAACCGGTGCTTCCGCGATAATCCACGTCGACCACGGCGAATCCCCGGCTCGTCCAGTACCGGATGCTCAACTGAAGTTCGGTACGGGCCCGGGATGTGGGCCCGCCATGTGCCAACACCAGCAGCGGCGGAAGTTCGTCGGCGGGCGGCGTGACATGGGGATGTGCCGGAGCGTAGAACCAGCCGTGGGCTTCCTCGCCATCGGTCGTGGGGAACACGATGTGTTCAGGTGCCGGCAGAAACGACGGGTCGAGGCCCAGGTCACGAGCAGCTCGAAGTACCTGTGGCTCTGAGCCCGGTGTCCACCGCATGAGCTCGGGTTCACCGTGGTGTCGTGCCCCGATAAAGACGACGCCGTCGCCGAGTCGTCCGAGCGCCGATACTGCGGACCAGGCATCTAACTCTTCGCCCGTGGATGTCGCAAACAACGTGTCGCCGCCGGGGTCTGTTCGGGCCACGACTGCTTGCCCATCAATCTCGATCCAGCGAGAGAGACCAAACACCCATCCGGGTGTGGCGATCTCGAAGGAGCCTTCGAGGAGCGGCACAGGCGATGAATTCGGGTCTGAGAACTCATACAGATTCCACCATTCGTGGTGATCACTCACTGCCCACAGACGGCCGTCGGCGGTGAATCCCGGAAAGACCACGGCCGCAGGCTCATGTTGTCCGCCGACCTGACGGGCTCCGGCCAGTTCTCCGTCGACTCGTTCACCGAGCCACAGCTCGGTTGCGTCCCATGGCATGTTCGGGTGGTTCCATTGCACCCACGCCAGCTTTGAACCATCGGGCGAGAGCCGAGGCGAGCCATAGAAGTCGGCGCCCGACGTGAGCACGGCTACCTGGCCGGATCCATCACCGGCGACCGCAACCAAATCGTTCACTGGTTCCTGGCTGCCGGCGATGTGTGTCTCGCGGACACAGACATACCAGGCCTTATCAGGCGTGGCCCGGCCGTCGGCAAATCGAACGGTACGCGCCTCGTCTGGCTCGGGGGTCAGGAGAGTAAGTGTGCCATCAGGGTCGAGGCGGCGAAGCCGTTGATCGGTGTCGTCGACATACCAGAGGGTGCCATCGGCAGCCCACCAGGCACCACCGCCGTATTCGTGGACCCGGGTACGCACGTCGGCATCCGGCGCCGTAATCTCGGTGATCTCACCGTTGCGCCATCGCATGATCGCGACTCGACCGCCTTCTTCTGGGCGTGACTCGTTGAACCAAACATCGTTGCCATCAGTGACGACTTCACTCAAGCCCGCGGCGCCAACAACAAGGTCCTTTGCTTCGATGGGCGACGGCCAGCTGCCGTATCCCTGCTCGCCTTCGACAGCGTCTGACATTCGTCCCTACTTACGGCCGAGGAGGTCGGCCATACGGGTAACACCCTCGATCAGATCCTCGTCGGACAGCGCGTAGGACATACGTCCATAGCCGGGGGCTGAAAACGCTTCGCCCGGCACGATGGCCACATTGATCTTCTCAAGAAAGAGGTCAGCCAGTTCCGCGGTTGTCGTTGGCGTGACACCGTCGATCTCGCGCCCGAGCACATCGTGGAACGAAGGGAACGCGTAGAAGGCACCTTCGGGGTTAATACAGGACACACCTGAGATCTCATTGAGCATCGTGTGGATCGTCTGACGACGACGGTCGAACGCTGCATGCATTTCGTGCACAGCATCGAGGGAGCCGCTGACCGCTGCCAGCGCTGCGGCCTGGGCCACGTTGCACACGTTTGAGGTCTGATGCGACTGCAGGGTCGACGCGGCCTTGGCCAAGGCTACTGGGCCAATGATCCAGCCAACACGCCACCCGGTCATCGCATAGGTCTTGGCAACGCCGTTCAAGATGATGCAGCGGTCCGCAAGCTCAGGCACCAGCACCGGCATCGAATAGTGCACAGCCTCGCCGTACACCAGGTGTTCATAGATCTCATCACACAACACCCAGATGTCGTGTTCGACAGCCCAACGACCAATCGCTTCGATCTCTTCCTTGCGATACACCGCACCAGTGGGGTTTGACGGCGACACAAACATGAGCGCCTTGGTGTTTTCGGTGCGAGCGGCTTCGAGCTGCTCAACGGTGACCCGGAAGCCGGACTCGGCCGAGGTCTGCAGCTCAACCGGTGTTGCCCCAGCCAGGCGGACTGGTTCGGGGTAGGTCGTCCAGTAAGGAGCCGGAAGCAGCATCTCGTCGCCCGGGTTGAGCAACGCAGCGAGAGCGTTGTAGACCGCCTGCTTGCCCCCGTTCGTAACGACAACCTGGTCGGCGGTAATCTCATAACCCGAGTCACGTTTGGTCTTCGCCACAATTGCCGCCCGCAGCGCTGGCAGCCCCGGTGTTGGCGAGTATTTATGGTTCGCTGGGACACGGCACGCTTCGACCGCCGCCTCGACGATGTGTGCTGGGGTCGAGAAGTCGGGCTCACCTGCGCCGAATCCGATCACAGGCTTGCCCTCGGCCTTCAGGGCTTTGGCCTTTGCGCTGACTGCGAGCGTGGCTGATGGAGCGATGGCGCCGACACGGCGAGAGAGTTCAGAAGTCACCCACTGAGTGTGTCAGCGTTCCTACAGAAGAGCCAACGTTTAACCAGGTTTCTCCTGGCTGTGACGAATCGTCAAGTCTTTGTCCTGGGCAACAGTGGCCTGCCCTGGCACACTTCTCATCGTGAGCGACACGATTCCGAACATCACCATTCCTGCCAACCTTCTGCCGACCGATGGCCGATTTGGGTCTGGCCCAAGCAAGGTTCGGACCGAGGCCGTCGACGCGTTGGCCGCTTCTGGCACCTCGTTTATGGGCACCAGCCATCGCAAAGACGCCGTCAAAGATGTCGTTCTACGCATGCAAGATGGCATGCGTCAGCTGTTCTCGCTCCCCACCGACTGGGACGTCATCATCGGCAACGGTGGGGCAACTATCTTGTGGGACTCGCTGACCTTTGGTTTCATCGACCAGAAAAGCCAACACCTGTCTTTTGGCGAGTTCGGCTCAAAGTTCGCCACCGCAGCCCAAAAGACGCCTCACCTGAGCGACCCTATGGTGATCGAATCCGAGGTCGGCAGCCATCCTGAGCTCGTTGCCGACAGCTCGATCGACACCTACTGCTTCACCCATAATGAGACCTCGACCGGTGTGGCCATGGACGTCGCCCGTCCTGCGGGAGCCAGCGGACTCATGTGTGTTGATGCCACCTCGGCGGCTGGTGGCCTGCGCTGGTCCCCTGACCAGGCCGACTTGTACTACTTCTCACCCCAGAAGTGTTTTGCGAGCGATGGCGGCCTGTTCATCGCGCTTGCTTCACCTGCGGCAAGCGCTCGGATCGAGGCCATTGCGGACAGCAGCCGTTGGATCCCGGCCGGACTCGACCTGAAAACCGCACTCGATAATTCTCGAAAGAAACAGACGTACAACACGCCCGCGCTGGCGACCATCTTCATGACCATGCACATGGTCGAGTGGCTCAACGAAAACGGCGGGCTCGAATTCGCAGCCGGCCGGTGTGATACATCCTCGTCACATATCTATGACTGGGCCGATGCCCACGAGCTCGCGACACCTTTTGTGTCTGACCTCTCGATGCGCAGCAGCGTGGTTGCAACCATCGACTTCGATGATGCTGTGCATGCTGACACCGTCGCGTCGGTGTTGAGCGCAAACGGCATCGTTGGCACCGACAGTTACCGCAAGCTTGGGCGCAACCAGTTGCGCTTGGCCGCATTCCCAGCGATCGAGCCCAGCGACATTCAGGCGTTGACAAGCTGCATCGATTTCGTCATCGGCGAGCTTGCGTAGCGCACTGACCTATGGCACTCAAGAGCACTGCAGGAAAGATTCTTATCGCAACGCCAGCGATTGGTGATGGCAACTTTGAACAGTCGGTCATCTACATGCTTCATCATGACACCGAAGGCGCTCTTGGCGTGATCATCAACCGGCCCAGCGAGCTGCCAGTCGAGGAGCTGCTCCCCCGCTGGGGAGACCTGGCGACCACTCCCGGATTGGTGTTTTCCGGCGGCCCGGTCGAGACGAACGGCTTCATTGGCGTCGGGCGAGCCGTAGGAACCCAACCCGAAGATGTCGAACCAGTTCCAGGGACCGATTTGGTCACGGTCGACCTCGAAAACGACCCTGCTCTCACCGGTGCACATGTCGATCGACTACGCATCTTTCGCGGTTATGCCGGTTGGGGTGCACATCAGCTCGACACTGAACTGAGCGCCGGCGCCTGGTTCACGGTCGCATCTCACGACGGCGACATGTGGTCTTCGGACCCGTCTGGGCTGTACGAAAAAGTGCTGCGACGGCAGTCTGGCGACCTCCGTTGGTTCGCGAACGCACCGCTCGACCCAAGCCAAAATTGACACAGCCAAAATTGACACACCTCGGGGTAGCCATCGCAGCCCCAGCCACGTCAGCCAGCCACGTC
>DNHM01000518.1 GCA_003485885.1 Acidimicrobiaceae bacterium | reverse complement strand
TCGCCAATCATCAAGTCGCCAATCGATTGCCGAATTCGGTGACCAGGCGTTCGGCCCTTACCAAGTCGGTGGGTGAGGTGAACAGTTCGTTGTGGGCCTCGGCACTGATATCTCGCAGCACCAGGTCTTCGCTGAATCCTGTTGCTGCCATCTTGGCCCGAAAAGCACCAAGCCGACCGCGCAACTCATTACGTTTCTCGAGCGGAGCTCGGTTGGAAGCGACAACACGGGCCAGCTGGTCACGAAGCCGGGTCGCGCCCACGGACCAGGAGTCGAGTTCGCGTCGTGTGGATTGCCACGACCGGTTCGATGCCAGGATTGGATCGAGTTTCATGGCCAGCCCTCGTTCGCCGTCGATCGCAGCGAGGCTCGGCGGCTGTCGAAGGCCTACAGGCTGCGAGATCTTCTGGAACGTCTCGGTGCGGTGCTGATTGGCTTGTTCAATCAGGTCGCGGCACGTATCGAGCAGTTCGGAAGCACCGGTGATGTCGGCAGCCAAGGCATCATGACTTGCGCGAGCCTCGGAAACGGTCGCCGATGCTGCGTGAATCGCATCATCGAAACTTTGACGGGCATTCGCTGGAATGGAGAGTGGGTCGGTCAGCGAGAGTTCACGTATTCGAGCGATTGTCTCGTCGATCCGATCGATCTCGACCGTGCTGAGCCCGAGCACGAGCGCATCTTTGTGTAGGCGGGTCACGGTCGCTTCTGCCGAGTTCAGCCGGGGCAAGATTTCTCGCAGCACTTTCTCGGCATGGGTGACCACATTGCGGACCGACTCGTACAACGAACTCATGCGATCGATGAGCGCTTCGATCGAAATGTACTCTTCTCGAATCGGTGCTCCAGTAAGTCCTCGTTCGCCGAGCGGAATCTGGTGGCTCCTGATGAGGATTGATGGGGCACTCAGCCGCTCGGCGAGAGTGAGTCGGTCATTGGTCGAGACTCGACTTCCGGTACCTCGAAGCTGACGGGCAGAATCGAGCGAGGTGCCCAGCAACGTGAACAGTTCCCACAGACTGGGGTCAGCGTCGTTCACTACCCGTAACGCTTTGGCCGTGGCGCCGGTGAGCGCATCGGTCATCAGCAGTTGATACACCGAGTGCTGTTCGAGCTCCTGCAGGTTGGCCCCAATGCGATGTTCAGCCGCGGTATACCGCTGAAGTCGCATATCGATATCACGCGTCTCCACTGCGTTGAACTCTATAGCAGGAGGACCAACGCGCCGAGAGCAGAGGATTGCGAGTAATACTGTGCGCGTGGCGAATGAGGCGAACGTGCCGGGGCGGTCCCGAAGACTCGGTTGGTTAAACGCAAATTCCACACCCGACCGGTTACGGCTAATGGCCATCGTCACAGTGCTCGCGCTGATCGCCGTGGGTGCGGTCGCGTGGTTGCTGACCGATCGACTTGTGAGCGAGACCGAAGAGGTGGCCACGAGCACCGGCGAGGTCCTGATAGCGACCCAGCAGGTGAGCGCAAGTTTTGCTGAAGCCGATGCGGCAGCCGTCTCGGTGCACCTCGCTGGCGCTGATGGCAATCGCGAACAACGGCGATTGTTTGAACAAGCCACAGACCGAGCGACGTCTTCGCTTGAACGGGTTGCCCGGTTGGTCGGCGATGATGAACGTTCCCATGAAGCGCTGCAAGACATTGCGGCCGCTACCACGACCTACGCCGGCTTGATCGAGGCGGCTCGTCTTGCCAGCATCGAGGAACTACCGGGCGCAGACGCAATGCTGCGCCAGGCCAGCAGTGTGAATCGCTCCGAAATCTCACCCGATGTGCAGTCGATTGCTGACTGGGCTCGTGCCCGATTCGATGATCAGACAAGCTCGGTGTGGTACGCCGTGGCCATCATCTTGTTGGTGATTGCAGTCGGCGTTCTCCTTGGTGCGCAGTTCATGCTGAGCCGGTGGTTTCGCCGGCTGATCAACGTGCCACTTGTTGCGGCGAGCATCGTCATGATTGTGTTGCTCGTGTTGAGTTCTCGTGGGTTCGCCACCCAGCAACAGGCGTTCGACGATGCCCAGACACAGGCGTTTGATGCCATTCAGATCAGTGAGCAGATTCAACAGTCGGCCTACCGCCATCGTGCCCTCAGCACGACCGCCGTTCTCGACGGTTCCGCAGCCGATGGTCTGATCGATCTCGAGTCGGCGCTCGAAGGATCGGGGTTACTCGCCCAGGCCCGAGACGCTGCAAGTTCAGATCGGGAGCGGGCCGGGGCCGACGAGGTAATTGCCCGGTGGACTCGATACGTCGACGAGAACCGGCGAAGTCAAGATGCACTCGGCCGAGGTGACGTCGCTGCCGCCGAAGCCATCACCCAGGGTGCGGCGAACTCGGCGTTTAATGGGTTCAACACAACTGTCGAAGCTGCGTTGCTCGACAATCGTGAACAGTTTCTGAATCAGCTGCAAACAGCTTCTGACTCGCTGCAATGGCTCCGAGGTCTGATCCTGGGCGGATCGTTGCTCGCAGCAGTGTTTGTTTGGTGGGGATTCGCACAACGTATTGGGGAGTACCGATGAAGCGGTTAAGCCGTCGATCGTTCCTTGCGAGCAGCGCCGCCTCGGCGGCCTTGTTGGGGTTACCCGGTTGTGTTGGTGGCGGCGTCGCTCCCGAGGCCGTTACGAGCAGTGGGTTGGTCCGAGTCTTGAACTGGACCGAATACCTCGATCCCGAACTTCTTCCAACGATCGAAGCCCAGATCGGCGACACGATCGTTTACCAAGAGC
>DNHM01000132.1:4517-5715 GCA_003485885.1 Acidimicrobiaceae bacterium | reverse complement strand
CAGGGCACGGTGGTTGGGTGCAGCATGCAGATCTTCTCGTGATCGGAGCCGGCCCGGCCGGCGCCGCGGCCGCTATGCAAGCGGCACGCGGCGGGGCCAAGGTCGTGGTCTTCGACAAAGCGGCGTATGGACGAGACAAGGTATGTGGCGACGGCCTGACACCACGTGCCATCGCCGCGCTCAACGCGCTCAACATCGACTACAGCGACGCCCACCGCATCGAAGGTCTGCGGATGATCGCCAACAGTACTGAACGCGAACTCGATTGGCCGTCGGGCACCCGGTTCCCCGACCACGGAGCGGTATGGCCGCGCCGCAGGCTCGACGCTGCGCTGATCGATGGTGCCGCCGAGGCTGGCGCCGACATTCGTTGGCAAACCGAAGCGCTGCCGGTGCTCGAGAACGGCAACGTGATCGGGGTCGACGCAGGTGGCGAACAATGGCGAGCACCACTCACCGTTCTAGCGACCGGAGCACCGGGGGCTGCAGCCCGCATGGTTGGCGCTGAGCGCAACCGCGACGAACCGTACGGCATCGCCATCCGGACCTACGCCGAGTCGCCTCGCCACGCCGATGACATGCTCGAGGCCTGTCTCACACTGACCGACGACGAAGGCACGCCGGTGCCCGGATACGGATGGATGTTCCCCGCTGGTGATGGCACCGTCAACATCGGCGTAGGCGCCCTGAGCACCATGAAGGGGTTTAAGAAGCTCAACCTGAACAAGCTCCTCAAGTCCTATCGAGGGCTGGTGCAAGAACCGTGGACACTCGGCCCTGACCTTGAACGGCCCCGAGCCTGGCGACTGCCCATGAGTGCACAAGCCCGCCATGGCGTTGGGTGGGTGGCGATCGGCGATGCCGCTGGTCTGGTAAATCCCATGAACGGCGAAGGCATCGACTATGGCCTCGAGAGCGGCATCATCGCTGCCGACTTGCTTTTGGCTGATCCAGCAACAACTCCGGTGCTGTATGACCAGGCAATTGCGGAACGTTTTGATGCGTTCTTGAGTACGGGTCGTCGGTTTAGCTTCTTGATTGGGCACCCGTGGATTCTGCGCAACGGTTTACGTCTTGCCGTCGGCACCGACACACTTGCGAACATCACGCTTCAGGTCATGGGCAACCTCGTCGATGGCGATACGCCTGGCGCCGCCGGACGTATCTTCCGACTGACTGACAAGGCGCTTGCGCTTGC
>DNHM01000132.1:0-4420 GCA_003485885.1 Acidimicrobiaceae bacterium | reverse complement strand
GCCAAGTAACCTCACGGGACCAACTGGAGGTTGTCAGTGCGCTGGTCAAATTTGTTCGTTCCTACGCTGCGCGATGCGCCTGGAGATGCCGAGGCTCCGAGCCACAAGTTGCTGCTGCGCGGCGGTTTCGCCCGCCAACTGCACTCGGGCCACTATTCCATGCTCCCGCTTGGATGGCGTGTGCATCAAAAGATCTCCGAGATCATCCGGTTACACATGGATGCCATGGGTGCGCAGGAATTTCACCTGCCAGCTATGCATCCCGCTCGGATCTGGAAGCAGTCCGGTCGGTGGGACGTCATGGGCGATGAAATGTTCCGCCTGCAGGACCGCAAGGGATCCGATCTTGCGTTGGGTATGACCCACGAAGAAGTCTTCGCAACCCACGGCGTCGAGATCAGTTCCTACAAGGACCTGCCCCAGCAGTGGTATCAGATCCAGCTGAAGTTCCGCGACGAGCCACGCCCCAAAAGTGGTCTGCTCCGAGTGCGCGAGTTCTATATGAAGGACGCCTACAGCTTCGACATCGACGAAGCCGGTCTCGACAAGAGCTTCGATGCCTACCACGACGCCTATGTGCAAATTTTCAAGCACCTGTCGCTGCCTGCAGTGCCGGTCGAAGCTTCCTCAGGGGCTATGGGCGGTTCCGGCTCTAACGAGTTCATGGTGCCGAGCGACGCAGGCGAAGACGATGTCGTTATGTGTGCCGACTGTGGCTACGCAGCCAACGTGGAACGGGCCACTTCTGCACTCGCCGAGGTGTCAGACGACGCTCCCCCAGCTGCGCCTGAGATCTTTGACACGCCCGATGTACGCACAATCAAAGCGCTCGCTGAGTTCGACGGTGGCGCTGCTGCTGACCGTCAGATCAAGACCATGGTGATGGTCGCCGACGACGAAGTCGTGCTCGCACTCGTGCGGGGCGATCATGGCCTGAATGAGCAGAAACTCAGCGACGGTCTGCGCAGTGCAACGTTGCGACCTGCGTCAGCTGACGAAGCACAGAAGGCCCTAGGCGCACTTCCTGGCAGCCTGGGCGCCGTGGGCGTCGATGGCATTCGCATCGTTGCCGATCTTGCCCTGCAAGGCCGCACCAACATGACGACGGGTGCCAACATCGACGATAAGCACTACCGCGGTGTCGACCTGGCCCGCGACGTTGCGGTGACCGAGTGGCTCGACCTACGGACGGTCACCGCTGGTGAACCGTGTGTCAACTGTGGCACCGCTCTCGAGATCATTCGTTGTATCGAAGCTGGCCATATTTTCAAGTTGGGACGTAAGTACGCCGAAGCAATGGGCATGAGTGTGCTCGATGAGAACGGCGACAAACGTGTCCCCATCATGGGCAGTTATGGCATCGGTGTTGGCAGGGCAATGGCAGCGATCATCGAAACCCACCACGACGATAACGGCGTGATTTGGCCAGTCGCTGTGGCCCCGTTCGAGGTGTCGGTCATCTTGGTGAGCCTGCGAGACGACGCTGCAGTCGCTGCTGGCGAGGATCTGTACACGCAACTACGCCAGCGCGGTATCGATGTCGTCCTCGACGATCGAGACGCCCGGGCAGGCGTCAAGTTTGCCGACACCGAACTCACCGGTATTCCGTGGCGTATCACCGTTGGCCCAAAGGGTGTCGCTGCCGGCATGGTCGAGCTCACGTCGCGCGCAACCGGTGAGACCGTCGAAGTTGCACTTGCCGACGTCGTCGACCAAGTAGCGGCCACGATCGAAGCGGCTCGTATCCCCGACGGGGCGGACCCGATCTACCGTTAGTCGCATCATGTCGTTTCCCGCATTGACGTCAGACGAGCAAGCAATGCTCGACGGCGACCACGGTGCGGGCACCGCTATGGCCATGCGGCTGGTTGTGCGGCTCGCGCAGGCCATGGACGCATACCGGCTGCTGCCGATTACCGGGGCACACATCGACTCGTGTCTCTATCACGGACAGTCGGGTGTCGACTTCGTCCAACGGCTGGTCGATGGCGGTGCCCAGGTACTCGTGCCGACAACCCTCAATGTCTCCAGCCTGGATTTGCTCCATCCTGAACTGTTCCAAGGCGAGCCCGCAACAGCGACGGCAGCACAGGCGTTGATGGATGGCTACGTAGCCCTCGGTTGTGAGCCAACCTGGACCTGTGCTCCGTATCAAGCCGAAATACGACCAGCTTTTGGCGAACAGATTGCCTGGGCCGAGTCGAACGCCATCGTTTTCGCGAACAGTGTCCTTGGCGCTCGGACCCATCGTTACGGTGACTTCATCGACATCGCAGCGGCGGTGACAGCACGAGTGCCTGATGCTGGACTTCATCACACCGACAATCGGACCGCGTCGGTTGTGGTCGACGTGAGCGGGCTGCCCCTCGTTTTGCGTGAGCTCGACGCCATGTACCCGTGCCTCGGTTTTGTGATTGGTCGACGCTTCCCGGGCGAGATCCCGGCCATCGTGGGTCTGCCGTCCTCAACGTCGGAAGACGACTTGAAGGCACTTGGGGCAGCTGCTGCATCGTCGGGAAACCTTGCCATGTTCCATGCGGTCGGCATCACACCCGAGGCACCCACGCTTGCCGCGGCTTGTGGCGGCGTCGATGTCGTCGATCTCGTCGATGTTGCGGTCGTCACGGCTGCGGATATTCGCGACGCTCGTGATCAGCTTTCCACCCCCTCGGACCAGCCACTCGCCACCGTCAGCCTGGGCACGCCCCACTACTCGCTTGCCGAGATCGAACGGCTGCACCAAGAACTCGGCGACAAGACGATTGCCCCGTCGGTCGCGTTCTACGTGTCGACAGCGCGGGCAGTACTGCACGAAGCGATGCTTCGAGGCTGGATAACACCGCTGCGGAACGCAGGGGTGACCTTCGTCACCGACACCTGCACCTACATAACTCCGATCGTGAAGGACACCACCGGGCTCGCGATGACAGACTCGGCGAAGTGGGCGTATTACGCACCGGGCAATATCGGCGTCGACGCCGTATTCGGTGCTCTCACTGAGTGCGTCCAATCTGCAGTTGCTGGTCGAGTCGTTCGTGACGAAGGGCTGTGGGGCGATGGTGTCTGAGGTGGCACACTGTCGGCTACTGGTCGAGGGCCAGGCAACTGGTGTGGCATGCGTGCTCACCGAGCCGTTGAGCCTGTGGGGCGGATTCGATCCCGAATCTGGCCTGGTTACCGACGTCCATCATCCTGACCATGGGCGCTCGATCACCGACACGATCGTTGTCATGCGTTCGGGCCGTGGTTCCAGCTCAGCATCAAGCGTGCTGGCCGAGGCGGTGCGGCTTAGTTCGGCCCCTGCCGCCTTCGTTCTGGCAGAACCCGACGAGATACTGGTTCTCGGTGCCCTGGTCGGCAAAGAGCTGTATGGCACGACGACCCCGATCGTCGTCGTATCGGCTGCAATTCACGGTCAGATCATTGATGGACAACGGATCGGTATACAAGCTGGCGGCGTGATCGTTCTGCGCTGACGGCATGAACCACATCTCAAGCCCGTCTGAGCGAATACAGTCAGATGGTGCGACCTGATCTGTACCGACTCGAAACCCTTAGCCTCCATGCTGGCCAGACAGCCGACCCGACAACCGGGGCCCGAGCCGTCCCCATTTATCAGACGACCTCATACAACTTCGAGTCCGTTGATCAGGCAGCGGCATTGTTTAATCTCGAAGAACCTGGCCACATCTACAGCCGGATTTCGAACCCAACGGTCGCAGTCCTCGAGGAACGACTTGCGGCCTTAGAGAACGGCGCAGCGGCCGTCTGCACAGCGAGTGGTCAAGCAGCGTTGTTCATGGCCATCACCACGTTGATGGACAGCGGCGGCCACATCGTTGCCAGCCAGAACATCTATGGCGGCTCGCATAACATGCTGAACGTCACGCTGCCTCGTTTCGGCATCACCACAACCTTTGTGGATCCTCGCAGCCCCGACGCTTTCGCTGCAGCCATTACAGATGACACCCAGCTCATCCTGGCCGAGATCACCGGTAACCCCGGGCTTGAGGTCCTAAATGTGCCTGTAGTCGCCGACGTAGCCCACTCGCACGGCATCCCGCTGATGGTCGATAGCACGTTCACCACGCCGTACCTGATCAACCCAGTCGAACATGGCGCCGACATCATCATGCATTCGGTTACCAAGTTCCTGGGCGGGCACGGCATCGCTATCGGTGGCGCACTGATCGACGGAGGCCGGTTGGACTGGACGACCACCGACCGCTTCCCCACGCTCACCAAACCCTACGTCGGCTATCACGGCCTATCTTTTGCCGACGAATTTGGTCCAACCGCCTTCGCCGCTCGAGCCCGCGCCGAGGGGCTTCGAGACTTCGGCGCATGTATGAGTCCGACCACTGCGTTTCATCTTCTTCAGGGCGTGGAGACGTTGCCGCTGCGTATGCAGCGCCATGTA
>DNHM01000327.1 GCA_003485885.1 Acidimicrobiaceae bacterium | reverse complement strand
GGTCTTGACGTAACCACCATCGGTCAACGTGAAGATAAGTTCTTCGTCGTCGATCAAGTCTTCGATATCGAATTCACCAGGATCGATGGTGAGAGCGGTGCGACGGTCGTTCGCGTAGCCATCACGGACTTCGGTCAATTCGGTTGAGATGACTTCGCGCAGCCGTACTGGGTTTCGCAAAATTTCTTCGAGTTCAGCAATGGTCTCTGCCAACGCGTCGAGTTCGGTCTGCAAGTCGATACGGCCAAGGCGTGTCAACCGGCCAAGGGGGAGATCAAGAATGTGGGTGGCCTGGACTTCGGAGAAGTCGAACGGAGCCGCCTGTAGTGCTTCGCGCGCTGCGCCCCGGTTTTCCGAGGCTCGGATCAAGGCAATGATCTCATCGATCATGTCGATCGCTCGGAGGAGACCTTGAAGAATATGGGCTCGTGCCTGGGCCTTATCAAGGCGGAACTGCGACCGGCGAGTGATGACCTCGACCTGGTGGGCTACGTAGGCCTGCAGAACCTGCAGCAGGTTCATGGTCAGTGGCACACCATCGTCGAGGGCAACCATGTTGACGCTAAACGTGGTCTGCAGCGGCGTGTACTTGAACAGGTTGTTCAACACCACCTTGGGAACTGCGTCGCGACGCAACTCAAAAACGAGGCGAGTCTTACCTTTGGCTGATTCGTTGCGAATCTTGCGGATGCCGTCGAGTTTGCCGTTATTCACCATCGCGGCAGCTTTTTCTTCGATGACTTCGACGCTGGTTTGGTACGGAATTTCGGTAACAACAATCCACGGCGTACCGGTCTTGCTCTCGTCAATTTCGGCCACTGCGCGCATACGAATTGAACCACGTCCGGTCGTATAGGCATCGTGGATGCCGCGAGCACCCAGAATCAAACCGCCCGTCGGGAAGTCGGGTGCCTTGACGAACTGCATCAGGTCTTCGACCGTGGATTCAGGATTCTCTATGAGGTGGAGCGTGGCGTCGCAGACTTCGCCCAGGTTGTGGGGCGGAATGCTGGTGGCCATGCCCACTGCAATACCCTGGCTCCCATTCACCAGCAGGTTCGGAAACTTGGCCGGCAAGACAACTGGCTCTTCTTCGGTGCCATCGAAGTTGTCAGAAAAATCAACCGTGTTCTCGTCGATACCGTCGATCAAGCGCATGGCCAGGCTGGACAGGCGACATTCGGTATACCGCATGGCAGCTGGTGGGTCGTTTGGTGAACCGAAGTTTCCGTGGGGATCAATCAGCGGGTGGCGCAGCGAAAACGTCTGTCCCATACGCACGAGTGAGTCGTAAATAGCGCTGTCGCCGTGAGGGTGGTACTTACCCATGACGTCGCCAACAACACGGGCACATTTGACGTGAGATCGATCGGGTCGGAATCCGCCATCGAACATCGACCAGATGATGCGACGGTGTACGGGCTTCAGGCCATCGCGAACATCGGGCAAGGCTCGCGACACAATGACCGACATGGCGTAGTCGAGAAACGACTGTTCCATTTCGGTCTGGATTGCTATCGGCTCGACGTTGACGCGCACCACGCCGTCTTCGTCGTCGCCTTCGGACTCTTCAGGTGTGTCGTTATTGGTGGTATTACTCATGTGGTTCTCACGTGTGGCTCAGTAGGGCTTGAATACTTGGCTTGCGGTGAAGGTGGACTTGCGAACTATCGACAGCGTTTCGGCGAGGAACGAGCCGAAAGGCGGATTTCTCTGGATCTTGTGCGGGTCGTCAGTGGAATCGGTAGAACTTGTGGGGATCGTCGACTTGCAGGCTGTGGACAGTGGCGAGCAAGCGAACTTTCCTAGATGTCGAGAAAGCGGACGTCCTTGGCATTGGCTTGGATGAAGTTCTTGCGACTCTGCACGTCTTCGCCCATGAGTTTCGAAAAGATTTCGTCGGCGAGGACCGCTTCGTCGACCGACACCTGCAGCAACGTGCGCTGCTCAGGGTCGATGGTTGTGTCCCACAACTCGTCGGCGTCCATCTCGCCTAGGCCCTTGAGTCGAGCGAAGTCGTTGTTGTGTTTCGGATTATCGATCATGAACTGATCCTTGGCTCGGTCATCTTGGAGATAGACCTTGCTCTTGCCAACCTCGGTTGAATACAGCGGTGGCTGCGCGATGTACACATGGCCACGTTCGACCATCTCCCGCATCTGGCGGAAGAAAAACGTAAGGAGCAGTGTGCGAATGTGCAGGCCATCGACATCGGCATCACACAACAACACGATCTTGTGATATCGCAACTTCTCAAGTTCGAACTCGGGGCCGAAACCAGCACCGATCGCTTGGATCAGCGCGAGGACTTCGGTGTTATTGAGCATTTTGTCGATACGAGCCCGCTCGACATTGAGGATCTTGCCACGAATGGGCAGGATCGCCATGTTGTGGGGATCGCGAGCTTCTTTCGCAGAACCACCAGCCGAGTTGCCCTCGACGATGTACAACTCACACTCTTCTGGTTCGGTTGACGCACAGTCGGTGAGTTTGCCGGGCAGGCCGGCACCATCAAGCGCTGACTTACGACGAGTGGCGTCTCGTGCCTGACGGGCGGCAATACGAGCACGTTGGGCAGACACTGCCTTGCCAGCAATGGCCTTGGCTTCGTTGGGATGCTCTTGAAGCCATTCGGCAAGCTTCTCGTTCGTGGCCCGCTCGACCAGGGAACGAATCGAGACATTGCCAAGTTTGCCCTTGGTCTGGCCCTCGAACTGTGGATCCTGCAAACGCACACTGATGATGGCGGTGAGACCCTCGCGGATGTCTTCGCCCTGGAGGCGGTCGTCCTTGCCATCTTTCAGGATGTTCTTCTCGAATGCGTACTTGTTCACGACATTGGTGAGTGACTTACGAAAGCCCTCTTCGTGCATGCCGCCTTCGCCGGTACTGATGCCGTTGGCAAACGAGTGGAGACCATCGCTATTGAAACCGGTGTTCCATTGGAAGGCGATCTCGACTTCTTGTTCATCTTCGATCGACTCGAAGTAGCCGACCGTGTCAAACAGCGCCTCTTTCGTCGCATTGACATGTTCGACAAAGTCGCTAATACCACCGTCGTACTTAAACACGATGTACTCGACATCGTCGGGGTTCAGGTCATCAGACGCTGT
>DNHM01000090.1 GCA_003485885.1 Acidimicrobiaceae bacterium | reverse complement strand
CCATAGCAGCAGGAGTCACATACGCCGCCACGTCGCGGTCGGCGACCCGAGCCAGCAGGTCAAGGGCTCGGGAGTAGAGATGCAAGTGCTCGTATAACAAACCCAGGTTCAACAACGACCGAGCAGCCGCTGCATCGTGATCACTCGTAATGGCATGACGCCACGCAGCAATAGCACCGTCGATGTCGGCCTCAAGAAATTTGCAGGAACCCAGGTCCACGAACAGCGATGACGCTGCGGCTGCACCAGCAGGCTGCTCACCAATCAGACGGGCGCATCGACCTGCATCGTCGGGCGCAAAGCCATGCGCCTTGAGCTGATCGCGCAAAAAGTCGGGCAGCGCCATTGGCCCCCAACGAGATCCCCCCAGATGGAACATCGGACCAATCTACCTCCGACACAATCGCGGCGCCGTTTCTCGATGTGTAGAGAGTGAAGGCGCCGACACGACGCTGGTAGACGCCTTATTGTGTGCCATAGATACGGTCACCAGCGTCACCCAAACCAGGCACGATGTAGCCGACATCATTTAGGCCCTGATCGACTGCTGCGGTGATAATCATGACGTCGGGATCGGCGGCGTGAACACGGGCGATTCCTTCGGGTGCGGCGACCAAACACACAAGACGAAGATCAACTGCGCCTGCGTCGCGCAACTTCTTAATCGCGGCGATCGCCGTGCCCGCAGTAGCCAACATCGGGTCAACAGCAATGGTGACACGATCAGCCAAAGCTTCGGGAATGTTCGTGTAGTACTCGATCGCTTCGAGAGTTTCGTGATCGCGATACATACCGATGAACCCAACCGATGCCGAGGGAACGACGTCAAGAAAACCGTCGAGCAGACCATTCCCTGCCCGGAGAATCGAGATGAGTGCCGGATCTGTCTCCAACTGTTGGCCTTTGGCCGGGCCAAGTGGTGTTTCAACGGTGACCGTCGTGGTCGGCAGATTATTCAATGCTTCATAGGCAAGCAATGTCGCGGTCTCGCGGAGAAGCTGGCGAAAGAGCGGTGCCGGTGTGCCTACATCTCGCATCAACGTCAACTTGTGCTGCACCAACGAATGGTCAACAGCGATAAGACGTGACGGGTCGATTTCAGTCATGCCCCGACTCTATGCCCCGGCGCCACCTGCAGCGTCACCCGTTGGGCCGCGGCGTTAGCACGAGCGGCCCACACCACCATGTTGCACGCCAGACGCACGACCGGGCTTCGCCGCCATACAGTTCTTGTCACATGGTGAACTTGGAAGCTGACCTACCGGCACCGTCTACAGAACGCATTGCTGTCCATGTGACCGGCGACGCGCTTCGTCAGCTACGAGGCGGTCATCCCTGGATCTGGGATGGTTCCATCGTGCGGGTCTCGGCCCAGGGCAAGGCGGGTGACCTGGCTGTCATCTTTGATGACAAGCGGAAGTTCGCCGGTATTGGCCTGTGGGACCCCCATGCCCCCATCGCGGTGCGGGTGTTACATCGCGGCTCACCACAAACCATCGACGCGCCGTTCTTTGCCGACAAGCTGCTCACGGCATACGCCCGTCGACAACGGCTACACGACGACCCCCACACCACGGGGTATCGATTGGTCCATGGCGAGAACGATGGGCTGCCTGGCCTGGTCGTTGACCGCTACGACTCGACACTCGTCATCAAGCTCGACTCACCGGTGTGGGTGCCGCATCTCCACACTCTTGTTGAACCACTCATCGAGTTGACCGATGCCACGCGAATCGTGTTGCGAGCCAGCCGACGCATCATCGAGAGGCTGCCCCATGTCTTGCGTGACAGTCCCACGGTCTTCGGTGCGGCGCCGCGTGGGCCCATCGAGTTTTATGAAAACGGCCTTGTCTTCGAAGCCGACGTCGAACGAGGGCAAAAGACCGGCCACTTCCTCGACCAGCGAGACAACCGCCAACTCATCGGCGACCGCTGCAACGATGCCCACGTCTTAGATGTGTTCTGCAACACCGGCGGCTTCAGCGTGTACGCCGCAGCAGGTGGTGCCCGGTCGGTGCACAGCGTCGACGTCAGCCACCATGCCATCAAGGCAACACAACGCCATATTGAAATCAACTGCTCTGGCCTTGGCTTCGATGCCCGACACACCAGTCAGGTCGCCGACGCGTTCGAAGCCATGACCGAACTCGCGGATCGACATCAACGATTCGACGTAGTCATCGTGGACCCACCAACGTTTGCGCCAAACACCGCATCGGTTCCGGCCGCTCGCCATGCCTATCGCCGTCTCACGTCGTTGGCGCTCGAACTCTTGGCCACGGGTGGCACGCTGCTGCAGGCATCATGTTCCAGTCGAATCCCGGCCGACGAGTTTCATGCGCTCGTCACCGGCGAAATCGCCGAGAACGACATGAAAGCCATCAACACGATCAGGACCGGTCATGCGGTCGATCATCCGATCGGGTTCGAGCAAGGCGCCTACCTCAAGGCCATGCTGACCCAAGTAGTGCCAGCTCGGCGTTAACCCCCGGCACCTCTGGCGTGACGCCTTACCGCTAGAGGGTCCTTGCATCGGGTCGTGCTTCCTGCAAGCGTTACAGCGTGCCGAGCGATGACGAGAGCAACATTCTGCCGCCGACGATGAACGAGCGGGCGATGAACG
>DNHM01000102.1 GCA_003485885.1 Acidimicrobiaceae bacterium | reverse complement strand
GCCCTTCGCAATCGAACCCGACCCAGTCCACGGGCTACCGATCGACCCAGGACAGCCACCGATGTTCGGTGTTGATGATGAGGAGTTCATTGCAGCAGCGTCCCAGGTCGTGGTGTATTCGAGCCTGCTCAACTTCACCGATGAGACCAAAGTCGATATCAGCCCCGCAGCGCTCGGCAACACACCGCTCGGTACCTACGACCCACAAGGTTGGGACACGAACCCCGATACCGGATTCGCCTACGAGCCGAACGAGGTGCTCGAGGTCGACTTCGCTCGCGTTATTGCCGAATACTGGGCCGACGGACCCGAGTCAGAGACACCACCCGGGCACTGGAACACACTGGCAAACGAAGTTGGTGACCAACTCGAAGCAGCCAGCGAGCTACGTATCGACGGAGACCCAGTCGACCGGCTTGAATGGGACGTCAAGATCGGCCTAACAATGAACGGCGCACTCCACGACGCAGCAATAGCAGCATGGGGTGCCAAGGCGTACTACGACTACGCCCGACCTATTTCAATGATCCGTTACCTAGGCGAGCGCGCCCTACTCAACGAGATCCCTGGAGTCATTGAAACGATCACGCCCGAGAGCAGCGCGCCCGGAGAACGCCACACCAGCCTCGCAGAATTTGTCGGTGAACAGGCTGTGTATACGTGGTGGGGACAGCCGTCCCAACCGACAACCCAGGTCGCTGGCGTTGTTTGGAAACGAGCCGCAACCTGGGTGCCCTATCAGCGGGCCAGTTTCGTGTCTCCAGCATTCGCTGCCTACGTGAGCGGCCATAGCGCATTTAGCCGAGCTGCCGCAGAAGTCCTTACGGAGTTCACCGGCTCCGAATTCTTCCCCGGCGGTCTGCACACACATACTGTCGAACCAGGAGGCCTCATCCACGAAAGCGGCCCCAACGAAACCGTCGAACTGCAATGGGCCACCTACCGCGATGCAGCAGACCAAGCCGGAATATCACGACTCTACGGGGGCATCCACGTTCGAGCCGACGACCAAGCCGGACGCAAGGTCGGCGCCGAGGTCGGCCTCACAGCCATCGAACGAGCCCGTCAACTATTCGGCGACCAATAGATCACCGGCTGCGGGGCCAACCGGCCCGTCTATGTGGCAATGGGCATCGACCTGGAAGGTGAACGCGACATCCTCGGGATGTGGATTGGGTCATCAGGCGGTAAAGGCGCCAAGTTCTGGCACAGCGTGTTGACCGAACTGGCCAACCGGGGCATTACCGACGCTCTGGTGGTGTGTTGTGACGGCCTCAAAGGCCTGCCCGAAGCCATTCGGACGAGCTGGCCGTTGGCCGAACGAAGCACCACGTGGTGGGTGCGACTGAGGAGCCTTCCGGTGGGTCTCTTCGGTCGAGGTGCAATCCTCCAAAAATCCCACAAGACACCGGCAACCACCGGTAAACAGAGGTCAACAGCGACAAGTCTGACAAGCAACAATCGTTGCAATAGCAACGAAGACGGCGTCATTGTAACGATCTGCGCAGCGGTCATTTTTGATCGTCTAATCCGTAGGTCACAGGTTCGAATCCTGTCGGGGGCGCCACAACAGAATACGACCGTTAGAAGGCTGTAACGACTCCCAACAAGTCCTGAAGCAGCTGCGGGTTTGTGCGGTTCAGAACTCTTGAATGCTCAAGATCTCGCAGCTGAAGGTTGACTCGTTCACCCAATCCGGAAATTCGGTGAGCGTGTCAGCAGCACCTGACCAAAGTTGGCCTGCCCCGACGCTGTCGGTGAACGTCACGTCGTCTGCAAACCGGACGCCGTCCGGGCCTCGCAATGCGTAGTCGATGGCAAGTTCGGCGGTGTCGTCGAGCGGTGATACCACGTCGATTTGGACTTGGATATCGCCGAACGAGTCGACTTCGGCGAAGGTGCAACTGTCGCCAGGTTGTGGTTCAAAAGCGTTGAACCCAAACAACAAGGGCTCGATCTCGAGAATGCGGCATGTGATGCCGCTGGCACCGTCGCTACCGGTTGGCGCATCGGTGACCGTGTCCACTGTGACGCGCACTGCTTCGCCCGACTGGAGTTCCTCGATGAAATGTGTCGAGGATGCGAGTACGGCCCCACCTCGGGCGATGACCTCGTAGTCCACGGTTGCATCGCTCTGTTCCGGGAGAGGACTAATGAACGCGATTTCGATCTGCATATCGCCGAAGGAGTCGACACCTGCGTAGGAGCAGGCCCGACCATCGGCGACGTTTGAAGTGCCGGTTCCATCGCTGTCATCAGATGCGACCGGGGTAGGGGTGGGAGTCGTTGTGGTCGCGCTGTTCCCATCGCTGGCGGCTGCGTCGGTGGTGGCAACTGCCGTGGTTGATTCCACAGTCGGAGTGGGCTCTGTTGGACCCGCAGCGTTGCGTTGAGCAGTGGCGGTCGCATTCGCAATAGTGGCGTCATTGATAGTGACCGTTTCGGTTGCTGAGCAGGCTGATGCGGCCACGACAACACAGAGCAGTAGCGCAAGAGCACGAACGAAGCGGAGAAATCTCATGAGGGAAGTGTCGCATATCTGCCGGGCCATCACCGTTGCCAGAGATTGGTAGCGTTGCCGGATGAAGTATCGAGTTTTGCCTCCTGTGATGCTTGGGTTGGCTCTCGTGGCTATCGCATGCGGGGGCGGCAGCGGCGAGTCGACCGACACCACGTCACGGGTGCCGGCCAATGCTCAGAACGAGCCCGTTGTCGAGGCAGCGGACCCGACCCCTAAGGCTGAAACAACTGAAGCCCCGGCACCAACAGCTGAGCCTGAACCAGACCCAACTACTGCGCCAACTGTTGCACCAACTGTTGCACCAGCTGAGGTGCCCTCGTCGGAATCGGCGAACACCACGGGTCCGTTGAGCAGCGGGTGTGGTGCAGGCGCAGTACCCGGAACTACCACCGTCATGTTTAATTTCGAAGGACAAGAACGGGTGTACGAGCAAGTCGTGCCTGCCGGCTATGACGACTCGACACGTTTGCCTGTTGTGTTGAACTGGCATGGTTTGGGTTCCAGTGGTGTCGAACAGCTCGCTTTCTCCGACTACACCGCCCTGGCCGACGCCGAGGGATTCATTGTGATCGTTCCAACCGGACTGGAAGACGCCACCGGCCTCAACTCGTGGGAACTCACACCTGAGCAGTTTGCGGACCGCGACGATCTGGCTTTCGCTAACACACTGCTCGACCAGGTGATTGAAACGCTTTGTGTCGACGACACTCGGGTGTACACCACTGGAATGTCCAACGGCGGCTACTTCAGCTCGGTGCTGGTATGTGAGATGTCTGATCGAATCGCGGCAGCAGCTTCGGTCGCTGCCTTGAGTCATGCCGATAGTTGTGACCCGTCCCGGGTGGTTCCCTACATAGGTTTTCATGGCACCAACGATGAGGTTGTGCCCTATGACGGCGGCGAATCATCGATGGCACCCGGTCAATCCGTGCCACTGTTTGAACTCAAGATCTTGGATGAGTTCGCTGAGTTTGCCGCTGCAGCAGGGTGTGACGTCGAGCCAAGGGTCGCTCAGCTATCACCAGAGGTGACGTCGTTCGACTTCCGGAATTGTGCCGACGATGTGCAGATGACCTTCTATGAGATCGAAGGCGGTGGCCACAGTTGGCCGGGTTCTGCGGTGTCGTTGGCAGTGTCTGAGGCGATTGGTCTGGGTGCGACGACCGACGAGATCAGCGCGTCGGAAACATCGTGGGCTTTTTTTCAGCAGTATTCGCTAGACAACTGACAGCGCTGCATACCCAACGGGTGGCTGTTGGAATCCGAAGCGGCACCGTGATTTGGTGGGCATCAGCTCTCGTTGGTCGAAGAAGCGTTGTCGATCATGGCCTGGCTGGCAGCGAGCAGATGGTCCGTCAGCGCAGCCTCGGCGCCGGCGACATCGTGGTCAGAAATCGCATTTACAAGGGCGTCGTGGTCGCCGGCTGCGTGCTGCACGTCCAGCAGCAAGTCCATAAGTTCGGCCATGAGTAACAGCGTCTGGTCGGCCAGACGTTCCCAGGCTTCGGTCAGGCGTTCGTGACCGGCCGTACGCACGATCAGGCGGTGAATGGCGATGTCGGCTTCGGCTCCGGCGCGGCGATCGCTGGTGCGTTGGGCCTCGGTCAGGCGTTCGACAGCGGCTCGCATCGCAGCGATGTCGTGATCGGTCGCGATCGTTGCTGTGGTGCTGATCGCGAGTTTCTCGAGCGCAAGTCGAAGCGTGTAGATCTCATGGATGTCGGCTGCGGTGAGCGTGGCAACGAAGGTGCCTCGGCGGGGGACCGAGACAACAAGCCCAGACTGTTCGAGTTCTTTGAAGGCGTCTCGAACCGGCCCCCGGCTGGTGCCGAATCGTTCAGACAACTCGGTTTCGACGAGCCGGTCACCTGGGGCGACGGCGCCGGTCATAATGAGCTCGCGGATCGCTGCGGTGACGGCGTGGCCGAGGTCGACCGGCATAACGATCAGGGCACTCTCGTCGGGTTCTGTTTGGGTGGGAGTGTGGTCGGCG
>DNHM01000493.1:2229-4634 GCA_003485885.1 Acidimicrobiaceae bacterium | reverse complement strand
TGAAAACCAAACATGGAGTAAAAGGTGTAGATAGGCACCATGGGAACACCCAGGTTGGCGTAGCTGGTGGCAGCAGCGATCCAGTCGGCCACCGAACCCGCTTCGGTAATGCCTTCTTCAAGGATCTGACCGTCTCGGCCCTCGGCATAACTGAGCAGTAGGTCGTGATCGACGGGTTCGTAAAGCTGGCCCTCGTGGGCGTAGATCTTGAACTCTCGGAACAGTGAGTCCATGCCGAATGTGCGGGCCTCGTCGGCCACGATCGGCACTATACGTTCACCAATGGCGTCGTCGCGGAGCAGGCTGCGAAGCATTGCAGTCGCAGCCATCGTCGTCGAGACCGCTCGCCCGCCTGAACCATCATCGAAGTCGGCAAAGATCTTGGGGTCAGGGAGTCGCAGCGGACGACGATCGCGCACGACCCGAGACGGGACTGGGCCATCCATCGCCTGTTGGCGTTCCAACATGTATTTCGCTTCGACGCTGTCGGGAGCGGGCCGGAAGTACGGGGGTAGTCCGTCGTCGAGATCCTCGAGCGGGATCTCATCAACAAGATCCAGTCGCTCACGCAATACCTGCATCTGTTCCACTGACATTTTCTTGATCTGGTGGGTGGCGTTGCGTCCTTCGAAACCTTCGCCCAATGTCCAACCCTTCACCGTCTGGGCAAGAATCACGGTTGGTTGACCACGGTGGTCTTCGGCAGCCTTGAATGCAGCGAAAACCTTCTGGTAGTCGTGGCCACCACGGGGGAGTGTGCGCAGTTCGTCGTCGCTGAGGTGCTCCACCAGCTTGCGTAGACGAGGATCAGGGCCGAAGAAGTGTTCCCGGATGTACGCCCCGGATTCAGTCACTAAACGTTGGTACTGCCCATCGACCGTGTTGTTGAACTTGTCGACCAGCACATTGTCGGTGTCCGCAGCCAGGAGTTCGTCCCACTTGGTGCCCCACAACACCTTGATGACGTTCCATCCAGCACCACGGAAGACACCCTCAAGTTCTTCGACGATTCGACCATTGCCGCGGACGGGACCATCGAGGCGTTGCAGGTTGCAATTGACGACCCAGGTCAGATTGTCGAGACCAGCGCGGCCAGCCAGTGAGATCGCGCCCAAGGTTTCGGGTTCATCGGTTTCGCCGTCGCCGACGAATGCCCAAATATTGCTGTTTGACGTGTCGTCGATGCGGCGGTGTTCCATATACCGGTTGAAACGAGCGTGATAGATCGAGTTGATGGGGCCCAGGCCCATCGACACAGTCGGGAACTCCCAGAAGTCCGGCATCAGCCGAGGATGCGGGTAACTCGATAGACCATTGCCGCCGACTTCTTGGCGGAAGTTGTCGAGGTGTTCTTCGGTCAGACGGCCTTCGATAAACGCCCGGCTGTAGACACCCGGGGCCGCGTGGCCTTGGAAGTACACATGGTCACCGGGCTGGCCATCTGCTTTGCCCTTAAAAAAGTGGTTGAAACCAACTTCGTACAGCGATGACGAACTGGCATAGGTCGACAGGTGACCGCCTACGCCCGTGTCCTTGTTGGCGCGAACGACCATGGCGGCGGCGTTCCACCGGATGAATGCTCGGATACGGCGTTCGATGTTCTCATCGCCGGGAATGAACGGTTGGGCATCTGGCGGGATGGTGTTGATGTGCGGCGTCTTGGTGAGCGGAGGTAGGCCGAGGTTTAAGTCGTCGGCGTGTTCAATCAGACGGGCTATGACGTAACGGGCCCGAGCATTGCCTTGGACTGCAGCTAGGGCATCAAGTGAGTCGAGCCACTCTTTGGTCTCGGCCGGGTCGACGTCAGGAAGAGCTCGGGTGTAATGATCAGTCATCATCCGCCACTATCGCAAAGAAATGAGGAACTTCGTGCGTTTTTCGGTTTGCATTCCGAAGTTTTCGATGCGGCTGATGCGACCCTTACAGGGTGACTCGAACGACCGTGTATACCGACGGAGCCTGTAGCGGGAACCCTGGACCCGGCGGTTGGGGCTGGGTGGTGCCCGATGGCGAGGGTGCGTTCGGTGGTGCTGAGCAAACGACCAACCAACGTATGGAGCTCCAGGCTGCCCTCGAGGCGGTGCGGGCACTGCCGGGCCCATTACATATTGTCAGCGATTCCACCTATGTCGTGAATTGTTTCCGAGACAACTGGTGGAAGGGTTGGATCAAACGCGGCTGGAAGAACTCGCAGAAGAAGCCAGTGGCAAATCGCGACATCTGGGAACCGCTTATCGAGCTGTACCAGCAACGTGACATCACCTTCGAATGGGTCAAGGGCCATAGCGGCAGTCGATGGAACGACCGGGCCGATGAACTTGCTGTCATGGGTCGCGACCAGGCTGCTGGCGCGATGGAGCCTGTTTCTGTGCCCGCTCCCTCCTCCGCTGCATCCGCGACCGACG
>DNHM01000493.1:0-2145 GCA_003485885.1 Acidimicrobiaceae bacterium | reverse complement strand
GTTGGCCATCGGCCGCCTGAAATTGGCGGCTACGGCAAGAACCCGGTAGCCGACGGGCTTCGGCGTCAGATGAAAGAGATCCTGGTGGCCAAGGCCTCGATGTACGACGAGGTCGTCGCACTCACCGGTCTCCAGCTCGGCACCGAAACGCTCGCAGCCGAAGCAGCGATCGATGCCGGGACTGGATTTATAGCGGTGCTGGCGTTCCCGGACCCGTCGGCCAGGTGGCCGAAGCCAGCGCAGCAACACTTCGACAACCTGATTGACCAAGCCATCGACGTTGTCATCTTGGACAAAGACATTCCTGGCTCGGGCATGCAGGTCGCAAAGTCATTTGGCCGCCGCGACCGGTGGCTGCAAAACAATGCTGACGAAGCAATCGTGGTGTGGGACGGCGGCAAGAACGGTGTCGAAAAACAACTCCGCGATTTCGAGTCGTTCTTGGGCGACAACGTGTGGCGCCTCGAACCCTGACGGCGACGGTCCGCCCCAAAAACGGATGGCTGAGAGCATCAGCGGTGATGCTCTCAGCCAGATGTGCGTGATGGTCTAGGTCGCGGTGACAACCGCCTCAAGCCGTTCCAGCGTCTTCTGGATGTTCGGCAGTGTCTTCTTCGGGTAACCCATCAACTCGATGAACTTTGGCGATCGTGCCGTCGACCAGTCGAAGGTCTCGGTGACCATCGTGCCTCCGTCGACCTCTTCAAGTTCGTAACGCCAGCGGTGTTTGCCGAAGTGGGCCCACGCTATGAGTTTGTTCTCTTCGAACTCGACCACCGTGCTGCGCATGTCATACGGCACGCCGATCTTCATTTTCATGCCGAACTTGGAGCCCATCGTCAGCAGCTCGGGAGACTCCTGGCGAGATCCACGGACAGTTCCAGAACCATCGATCTCGGCGTGCCGCGCCGGGTTCGCCAGCACCGCAAAGATCGCTTCGGCTGGGGCATTGATCAGTCGTGAGGCTGAAACGTTTTGTTCTTTTGCCATGTGTCCTACTTTTTGAGAATGCGGTGAAGTGCTGGCTCGAGCTCAGGGTCTTCGAAGGTAAAGCCTGCCTTGGTCAAAACCGAGGGCATTCCCTTCTGGCTGGCCAAAATCAGTTGCTCGACGAGCTCGCTTCCAAACAACAACTTAGGCCCGAACAACGGGACTGGAACCAACGTTGGGCGTTTCAGCACAGACCCGAGCGCCTTGGTGAACTCGAGGTTGGTGACAGGGTTTGGTGCACACAGATTGACTGGGCCAGCGATGTCGTTTGTGATCATGAACTCGAGAGCACGGACTTCGTCGGTGAGAGAGATCCAGCTGAGCCATTGCGTTCCGGGACCGAAACGCCCACCAAGTCCGAGTTTGAATAACAGCAGTTGTTTCTTGAGCGTTCCGCCCTGATCGCTCATGACCACACTTGTTCGGGCAAGGGCAGTGCGAATGCCAGCGTCGGAAGCAGGAGCGGTGGCTGCTTCCCACTCAACACAAACGTCGGCCAGAAAGCCAGTTCCGGCAGGGTCGGCTTCGGTCAGAACCGAGTCACCCTGGCTGCCGTAGTAGCCGATGCCGCTGCCGCTGACGAACACGGAAGGTTTGGTGGAGAGCCCAGCGAGGGCGGTGGCTAGCAGCGAGGTGCCCTCGGTCCTGCTGTCCCGAATGACCTTTTTTCGGTCGTCGGTCCACCTCTTGTCGCCAATGCCTGCACCAGCGAGATGTACCACGGCGTCTATGCCTTCGAGGCTGGCTGCGTCGATGGTGCCGCCCGCGGGATCCCATTGGATCTCGTCGGCACCTGCCTTTGCAGCCCGTCGGACCAGAGCGATTGGTCGGTGCCCTTGTGATGTGAGCGATGCAGAGAGCGCGGTGCCAATCAGGCCTGACGCTCCAGTGATAGCGATATCCATGCTCCCATCGTCTCAGGTCTCAGGGGTCCATGCGTGGTTGTTCCGCACCTGGCTCGGAGCGGAGCCCTGTGGCGGTCAGAGACCGAGGCGCTGGCTGAGGTCCGAACAAAAGCGGCGCTCGGGGTCGACCGAGGCGCGAACTGCAGAAAATTCGGCCCGTCTGGGGTACATCTGATCGAAGAGTTCGCGCTCCATACGGGCATCTTTGGCAAGGTAGATCCGTCCGCCTGCGTCGGCCACGATGCGGTCA
>DNHM01000281.1:1119-2736 GCA_003485885.1 Acidimicrobiaceae bacterium | reverse complement strand
CGACGCAATGTCGGTCACGAAGTCACACGACCCTTTGGAAGCCACCACATCGACGATCTGAAGCGCCTTGGCTTCGATGATTTCTTCGATCTGCTGGATGACTCGGGGCGTGAAACCTCGGGAGACGATGCCCCGCATGCGTGCATGTTTCGGGTCGTCCATATTGATCATGTTCCCGAAGAACTCGTTGAACTCGGGTGGCAGGTCGGCGATGTTGCTGCCCTGGCCAGAACAGAACAGTTCAGGCTTGCGGCTCGCTTCGACGATGTCCGCGTGACGCACCACCGAGTAGTAGCCAGGCCCAGCGGGAATGAGCACTTCGCCGTCGAGTTCAAGGCTTCGTTCGTTGGAGAAGAACATGCCATCGCGTTCACGCAATTGGTGGAAGACGCCGTCTTGTACCTGCGGCGGGTTCGACCAGAAACCCTCCACATCGCTCAGGGTGTTGGCATCGAAGGTCACAGAGAGATCGGGCTGCACCAGAGCATCCTAGAAGGCGTCCAATAATGTGCACTATCGCGCTGCTGATTATCTGGTCGAGTGCCGATTGGCGGCCCGGGACGGCATGGGCGAAACTACGACATGATCGATCTCAAGGGAAAGACGGCCCTCGTCACCGGCGCAAGTCGGGGCATCGGCCAGGCCATCGCCGAAACACTCGACCGTGCCGGCGCTCAGGTACTGCTCAACAGCCGCAATCGCGATGACATCGAACAGGTAGCCGCAGGCCTGACCAACAACCCGCAGCTACTCGAGGCAGATCTTGCACCGGCTGGTGCCGGCACCGCCCTGGCTCAACGGGTCATCAACGAATACGGCGGCGTAGACATCTTGGTCAACAACGCTGGAATTGCCATGCGACGCACGCCCGGCGAACTCACCGAGGCCGATGTCGACGAAGTCTTCAACATCAACGTACGTGGGCTCCTCATGCTCACGACCGGTTTGGGCGAGACCATGATCGAACGCGGCGGCGGTTCCATCGTGAACATCTCATCGGTCGCCGGAGTGATCGGCCCCCTCGGACGTGTCGCGTATTCGGGCACCAAGGGTGCGGTCGATGCCATGACTCGGGCGCTGGCCGCGGACTGGGGGTGTCATGGCATTCGTGTCAACTCGGTCGCCCCCGGCATCATCACGACCGACATCTGGGAGGAGAGCCGCCGCACCATCCCCGGACTGATCGAAAACATGGAGGCCGGGGTATCGCTCCGCCGGTGGGGCGAGAGTCAAGATGTCGCCGACGTCGTATTGTTCCTCGCCTCGGACCTGGCGAGTTACGTGACCGGCGAAACGATCACGGTCGACGGAGGTATGGCCAAAGTTCGCGGCGGCGGCAAACCAGAATTTAAGGAATAACCCAACTTCTGACTACAACGCGTAGCTGGCGATCGTGCAGCTCACAGCAAAGATCGGGATCGGCTGGAAGAAGTGCACGGTGCCGGTGGCGCCAGCGGCTGCTGCACTCACCGCAAGGAACGTGCGGATCTCGAAGCCTCCCTGGCCAGCGTCGGCGTAGACGCTCGCATCGTCGTAGTCGAGCAAGGCATCCTTGTCATTGCGGCACCAACGGTCGAGAAAGTCGCGGTCCCATGGCTCGTTGATCTTGCCGCTGTC
>DNHM01000281.1:0-1068 GCA_003485885.1 Acidimicrobiaceae bacterium | reverse complement strand
AGTGCTTCGCCGAAGGCCCAGGCTCGCGGGAGTGGGGCCAGCGGTGGCCCTTGGCAGTTGATGTTGGCGGGGATAATCGGCACATCGAAGTTGGGCGTCAGGAAGTGCAGCGGCACGGCAATGCCATGATCGAACTTCCACTCTTCGGCATAACTCACGTCGACGGTCTGCATGACCTCTTTGATGAGTCGCTCGGACAGATCACGGTTGCCTGGCGCCCGGAACTTATCGAAGCCGATCCAGCCGGTGTCTTCGATCGGACCGTCGTAGAAGTCGGCCATTCCGAGCGCGAACGATGGCATGTTGTCCATGAAGAAGTTGGCAAAGTGCTCGGCGGCGATCACGATGATGGCGTCGGGTTTGGTGGCCTCGATATCGGCCCGCATCTGGTCAAACGCGGCATACAAGCTGTCGCGCATGTCGGGATCTGCCTGATCGGCGCGACCGGTAATTCCGGGGGCGTGGCTGCACACACCTGCATAAACCAGTGGCATTAGCTCTCTCCTGTTTCGCTCGTTGCTACTTTGCTCGTTGCTGCTTTGCTCGCCCCAGGCTGCTGGCCCAGGCTCATGGCATGGGCATCTGTGCCCTCGTAGCCGGTCACGGCATACACGCCTTCTCGCACGGGGCCGTGTTCTTCAATACCGTCGCGCATCAGCTGCAAATAGTCAGCCCAAGCGATGTGATGGAGCGCACCGAAGTGCATCAAAATCTGGCCGTTGACACCTAGGTGGAACAGCAGCCCGATATCGGGAGTAGTCAGCGCTTCGTGTTCTTCGTCCGTCAGGTCGAAGCCGGCGAGGGACGCGCTGCGATCAGCTAGGTACGCCTGCTGCTTGGCCACGTCACGGTTTAACTCGTAGAGAAACTTCTGAACGTAATACAAACTCATGTCGAACTCAGCCTCCCAGCTTTGGCACGGCATGGGTGTCAAACGCGATGGCGATGTTCTTTGTCTCCATGTAGAAGTCGAAGCTCCAGTCGCCACCATCTCGACCGATACCACTTGACTTGGTGCCGCCGAACGGCGCTGGTAGGTGACGCACATTCTGGGAGTTGACCCAGATC
>DNHM01000416.1 GCA_003485885.1 Acidimicrobiaceae bacterium | reverse complement strand
ATTCCGTCGAGCATGGACTGATAGTCGAGACCAGCAAACTCGGTCATCGAGATCAGCACGTTGCATTGCGATTGGGCAAGCACGTAGGCCAGTTCGTCTTGCCGGTAGAGGTAATTGAACGGGATTGCGATCGCTTCTGCCCGAGCAACTGCGAACTTGACCGGTACGAACTCGAGGTAGTTGGCCCGGATGATCCCAACCCGATCGCCAGGCTGTACGCCGGTGGCGACCAGGCCATCGGCCAGCCGAGTGGCCCATGCATCTACTTCGTGATACGAGACGGTTCGATCGTCGGCGATCACGAACGGCCGATCCCCGAACTCCTCGGCACTACGCCGTAAACGTTCACCCAACGTGACCTCGTCCCACACAGGGAAGCGGGCTTCGAGCGCGTCGCGACGGGCGGCAATGGCAGCTGCTGCATCAGCCATTGGTGGTCCTCTACTTTCCGGTGAACACTGGTGGACGTCGTTCGATCACGGCCGCGAGGCCCTCGCGTGCGTCAGCTGTGCCTGACAGCGCTGACACGGTTCGCGCCTCTTCGGGAAGCTGTGCTTCAACGCGCGAACCGAACCCGGCCCACAACATACGTTTGGCGTTGGCCAACGCCTGCGGCGCTCCGTCAGCGAGTGTTTCCGCAACCGCTGCTGTTTCGACAGCAAGCTGATCATCGGCGACGACGGTGGTGATCAGTCCCATCGCCAATGCCTCGGGTGCGGTGATGACCGGGTTCGTCAGCACGATCTGTAGCGCCTTGCGCATACCAACAAGTTGCGGGAGGGTTACCGATGTGCCAGCGTCGGGCACCATGCCGACACGAGTCGCACCGGCAAGAAACTTGGCCGACGTGCCAGCGATCACGATGTCGGCTGCACAGACCAGCCCGAACCCTCCACCTCCAGCCGCAAATCCGTGCACCGAGGCGATCACTGGCGCTTCGAGTCCAAGCATTGCTTGCACACAGATCTGCAACCACGAGGTCGCTTCACGTAGATAGTTCGGAAGGTCCTCGCCCTTACTGGCAAAGTCTTTGACATCGCCTCCAGCGCAGAAGTTTGGGCCCTCGCCGGAGATCACCAACACTCGCAGATTCGGTAGGCCATGGGCCACCATCAACGCGTCATAGAGCGCCCACAGGAGCGGAACATCCATGCCGTTCGAAGCTTCCGGTCTGTTCAGACGAATGCGGGCAATACCTCGCTCGTCGATGTCGAGCAATACGGGTCCGTCGCTGATGAGCGCTTGGGATGTCATGACAGTCTTTCGTTCGGCTTGCACGGTGCTTGCATGGTTAGATCAGAAACGCGAGGGTCGGCAGGTTCCACGGGCGATCCACCAAGTCGACCTTCTTGTACGAGAGCAACCATTCGCCGTTGTGGGGACGAAGCCGATAGGTCACACGCCCCGCCCACGAGCGAGTCCCGGACTCACGAGCCTCGTAGACCACGAAGTTCGCCTGTACCTCGAAATCCGCTCCGTCGACAGGCGCTGCAATCTCGACATTAGCGATCATGCGTCGCAACCTTGATGGAGGAGCTTGCGCGAGCCGCTTACCGGTTTCCAACTGCTTGATACGTGTCATGATCCGCCGCCGGTTGTCGTGGATCACCGACATGTGCGCCATTGGGTCGGTGTCGTCTGCCGCCGGGACCCAGTACAGAGCGTCGTCGGTCCACAACGCTTCCCACTCGCCGTAGGCATGTTCGTCGGCCAACCGGGCCTCACGAAACAGAAACGCTTCGACCGACCGTCGCATGCTCTCCGGCACCGCTGTGGCCTCGGGCCCAGTGGCTTCACGCATGGGTCATCAGTTCGCGGTAGTGCGACCAAAACGCTCGCATGCCGGTTTCGTCGGTAGCTCCTCCAATGAGGTGACCGTGCTCGTCGGTGGTTTCACGGTCGATGCCTCGGCGGATATCGAGCCACTCTGGAGACCGCTGCCCTACACCAATCTGATTACGTTCATACATCTCACTGTCGTCGGCCAATAACAGCCCTGCGGGGCCTACCGACCCGATGCACTGCTGCAACATACGTTTGTTGATATCGGGCGCCCCCTTGAACTGCACAGCCGTCACGTGCTGCACGGTGTGGTCAACAGCAAGCGGTTGCAGCACGAAGATGCTGATCTCGGCCACGAACAGGTTGGGGAAGATCATCACGTGGGGCGCACCCTCGATCAGGATCTCATCCGTTGCGTCACCATGTCGGGTCTGCATCGCTGCGACATAATCGGGCAACCGGTCAGCGGTCGTGCCGAACCAACCAAGTGGCTGCCCAAGCCGACGGAACTCGGGTCGGAGATCATTCTCGCTATGCCCGTTCCCAAGGTCCCGAGTGACGGCGGTCGAGTTCTCACTGTACAACGCTCCAATGCCGCTGTCGGCTACCGAGAAGATCGAACCATGCACGAACTGGGGGTGGTAGCCGTCGGTCTCGTTCTCGTGGATGAACTTCCAGTTGGCCTTGGCGCTGTGTCGTAACCAACCGGTGGACAAGTCGAGTTCGCCCGTGGGAGACAGCTTCGTCAGCCGAGTGAGCTCACCCGCAGCGTCGCCCAGGTGTTCCGTCAATGTCGGCCCATCGGGCGACAAACTGCCGAACATAAATCCCTCGTGTGAGTCCACCCGTGAGACCTGGGCCAGGCCGAGATCCAGCTGGCCTCGACCGCCGTACCCCTCGGGGTAGGGATAACCAATCAGTTCGCCGGTAGTTCGGAAGTTCCACCCGTGATACGGGCACTGAAAGGTGCCTGAGTTGCCCGATGCTTCGGTACACACCTTGTTGCCCCGGTGAGAACACCGGTTGAGCATCAGTCGCACAACGCCGTCGGCGCCCCGAACCATGATGACGTCTTGGGGCCCGATGTTTTTGCGGACGTAGTCGTTCGCCGCCGGCACCTCGCTCTCGTGCCCCACGTACACCCAGGTCTGATACCAAATGGTTTCTAGTTCGGCCGCAAAGATCTCCGGATCGGTATAGAGCGAACCATGGACTCGAGTCGGCTCGATCAACGCATCGATGTGGTGTGCATCCACCTGACAACCTTTCGGGTATTCCGGTTGAATCCATTTTCGAACCGAAAATAGATTACATGATGGTTGCCAGGTACCGCAGCCCGCGTTCGGCTCCTGGCCGCGCATGTCGACCTGCAGCACTGCAGCACACGCAACCTTGCCACGCCATGCGCAGCTGCACCGTTAGCGCCGGGCTTCGATCACTACCGAGCCCGACATGAGGTCGAGGATGCCGCGGCTGTTCTTCATGAACGCTGCGCTGAAGTAAACGAAAACCATGGCGATTGGGAAGAAGGCTCCCAGCACGGCGATGGCGAAGGCCACCGGAAGCACCCGCGTGATGGCGGCGGGGAGTGACAAGACACAGCCATCTTTGAGTGCGACAAGTTGGATCTTCAACGCGATCTTGCCGGGGGTCTGGCCACGCCATGCCACGAATCCAACCTCGTACACGACCACGAGCGCCATCCAAGCGACCACCGCCCACCGCTGGAACACCAGCGTGTCGTCGGCTAAACGTTCGGACGTGGCCGCTCCGAGGAGCATCCACACTGTCATGAGGAATGCCCAGTCCAGCAGCCGAGCGCCAATACGTTTCGCTATCGGGGCGAGTGGATCGCCGGGCTCATCGTCGGACTCAGCAGGATCGGCGTTTGGGGGATTGGGGTTTGGAGTCACGGGTTATTCGGCGGCGTCGCTGAGGAGCTCAGACAATGTTGGGTGGACCAACAGGCTGTCGTACACATCACGCACCGTGAGGCTGGCGGTAACGGCCAACGAAAGTACCGAAATGAGTTCTGCAGCATGGCGCCCCACGATCGAACCGCCCAGGACCTCGCCGGTGGCAGGGTCAGAGATGATCTTGATGAAACCACGAGGGTCATCGTTAATCAGAGCCTTGGCCGAGGTCGTGAACGGCACCTTGGTCACACGGACCTTGCGACCAATCGAGAACGCGTCAGCTTCGGCCAGGCCTACGTCGGCGATCTCAGGTTCGGTGAAAATCGCCGAAGCGGCCTTGTCATAGTCGACTCGGTTGTGGCCATGAGTGGCTCGCCCCATAAGGGTTTCCGCGATCTTGCGCCCCTGCATCGAAGCAACCGACGACAGCGGGAGTTTGCCGCTCAGGTCACCGGCAGCAAAAATGTGTGGCACAGAAGATCGGCAATCGCCGTCGATCTCGACGTAACCCCACTTGGTATCTACACCAGCGTTTTCGAGGCCCAAACCGTCGCTATTGGGCACCGAACCAATCGCCAACAACGCATGGCTACCGGCAACGACCCGGCCGTCGTCGCAGTTCACAGTTACGCCATCGGCGGTTGTGTCGATCGATGTGGCCCGAGCGCCCTTGAGCAGTTTGACGCCCCGCTCCAGGAAGTTCTCTTCCAACACCGCTGCGACCTCAGGGTCCTTACCGGGGAGCACCTGCTGGCGGCTCACAATGAGTGTCACATCCGAGCCAAACGAGTTGAACATGTGAACAAATTCAACGCCGGTCACGCCAGACCCGATCACCACCAGGTGCTCAGGGATCTCAGGAGGCGGGTAGGCGTCTCGGGTCGACAGAATACGATTCTGGTCAATGTCGGCCCACTCAGGGATACGGGGACGACTGCCGGTGCTAAGCACGATCATGTCGGCTTCGAAGATTTCTTCGGTTCCGTCGTCGCATACGGCCATTACACGATGTTCATCGAGCAACGAACCCCGGCCGTAGACGATGCGGACGCCTTGCGATCCGAGCAGGCTTGTCGACGAATCGCGAAGGCGACTTTGGATATCGGCAAGGCGAGTCCGGAGCGCGTCGGGGTCGATGTGTGGCTCGACATCTTCGAGACCCATACCCTTACTTCGTCGAAGGAAAGCCATAGCTCCACCGGTGGCAATCATGGCCTTGGAAGGAACACAGTCGAGCAAATGGGCGGCGCCGCCAATGATCTGGTCTTCGATCATGACAACGTCGGCTCCGAAGCGAGCGGCATAGGTTGCACAGGCGTTACCGGCCGGGCCACCTCCGATAATTACAAGCTTTGTCACGCGCGTGAGGGTAGCGGCACCGCCAACCCGCCGGGGTCGATGGATACCCCGACGATAACTCGGCCGTGTTCGACCCGAGACCTGCCGACCGCCTGCCCGATCACCTCGGACTTCACGTCGCCCGAACCGGGGGCGAACGAAACGTGCGGGCCATCAATAGACACCGCAATGACATCAAAACCGAGGTACCGCGCTTCGAACTCATAATGCGCCTTGTAGAAGGCTTCCTTGGCCGCAAAAATAGTTGCGAGTTGCAGCTGTCGAACGTCGCTGTCGAGATCGCTCAGCGCAGCTCGCTCCGGGTCCACCAAGATCCGCCGTTCGACACCGGCGCTGATGCGGCCAATCTCTTCGACATCGACGCCGATGAGATGTCGAGCACCCGAGGCGACGGCCACGCAGTAGCCGCGGGAGTGGCTGATGGAACCAGCCATACCTGTCGGCCAGGCGGGTGATCCGCCGTCGCGTTTGGGGACAGCAGCGTCGACACCCAGATCGGCCAATGCAGCACGAGCACACGCTCGGGCTGTCGCAAATTCGGCCCGACGATTCAACCCCATGGGAGCAAGTGCCGGCATCTCCTCGATCCGCAGACCGTCGATGAGCGCGGCATCTACTGTGGCGGAGTAGGCCCGCACCGCTAGAGGAGCGAAGAGTGCTTCGGTCAGGTTGTCGCGTGTCGGCTCCGTCATGGCTACCGCCAGTCTGGCGTATTTGGAGCTAGTTGCCGCCCTTAAGCACCTCGATGGGCACGCAGGTAACACCGAACGCTGTTGCGGTGCACACAGCATGCACCGGACGGGGCGCAACCGATGCCACGTATCCGTCAACATCGATGTCGGCAAACAGCCCAAGGGCTGCTCTCGACTGCATCTCTTCAAGTCGAGTCCGAGATTCGGCGGCGAGATCGGACGTGGGTGCGATGACTTCGAACTTCGCTTCGGTGAGTTCGGCCCCGCCCGCTGTGCGGGTGACAAGAAGTACCCCCCCTGTGAACGCATCGCCCCCACCAGTGCCGCCGACGAGACCAGCGTCGTTAGCTGGCGGTACACCAGTACCGACCTTGGGCTTCCAACCTTCAGAAGGCGTGAACCCACCGGCCGCCAGTGGGGCAGGTGCAACATTGACTGAAGATGTCGCAGCCTGAGCTGCGGAGGCAGTGGGGATCGTGACCGCTGTAGAGATTGTGACCACAGCATCGCCACCGCCCGTGCCGCCCACGGTTTCATCATCGTTGGGGGCCTCAGGATCGACCGCTTGGCCGGGCGGCACACCAGTGCCAGCCTCAGGTCGCCAACCTGCAGGAGGCGTGAAGCCGGTATTGGTCGTTGCGGCGCCCGCTGCCGGAGGCGCTGGTGTAGCGATTGCAGCCGTCGCAGGCTCGGCGTTGGTGCCAACCGGAACCGCTGGGCGAGGTGGAACCCCGGTGCCAGGTTCGGGCTGCCAGCCTTCGGGTGGGGTGAAGTTCGTCGCATCGGTTGGGGCAGGTGCAGTCTCGTTCGTTGCCTGAGCCGCATCTGCCGCATCTGCTGCACCTGCCTCCAATGCAACGGCTGGGCTGTCATTAGCCGCGGCTGGGGCAACAGCCCGCCCTGGCGGCACACCAGTGCCGGGTTCGGGCTGCCAGCCGGGGGGTGGCGTGAAGCCAGCATTGTCCGGCACCGTTTCGGCGACAGGATCCGGCGTTGCCTGGGCGACGACTGCCGTTCCCGTGGGCTGTGGTGCGCCTGCACCAGCCCCGTTTCCGATAGTCGTGAATGTGCCCGGGAGGTGCGTCGACAAACCACCACCCTCGGCAAAGATCTTCGAGTTCATAACCAGCATCAACCGTTTGCCAGTCACCTTTTTGGTGCCGCCCGTTCCGACGAGTTCTACAACGGCCTTATCCAGGCGAGCCGAGGGCCCTTCCCCACCAAGCACATTGATTGCGGTCAGCGTGCCGACCGACGTATCCGTGTGGGCATTAAGCCAGCGACTCATCGACTCCTGGGTGTACGTGCGACTCCAGGTCGTCCAGTCGTGTCCACCTTCGTCGTACGGATCAGGACCAGCGACGGTGTAAGGAACATCGTTCTTAAACACGTAGGCAGCAGTTTCGGTGTAACCACCATTCGATGCCGAGTAGTACGCCCGAACCGGGCCGTTGCTGTCTACGATCTCGACACCAGCCGTGGCCTTGACCGCTGCAAGCCACTTCTGGTCCCAGGCACTGTCCTGAGCGTCATAACCGATGTAGTTCTGGTCGACGGTTGAGCCGCTGATGTCATATTCCTGGGCCCATTCCGTGGAATTGCGACGGTGCAAGGTGACTTCGTGAGCGTAGGTGCGAGACGCAATGGCCTGGGCCATCAATGCCTCGAGCGGCCAGGCGGCAGGCATCTCGGCAATACCTTGGACGTACTGCTCAAGCGGTAGCACTTCGACGACTCGCACCTTGCCGTTCTTGACGGTGAGCTGGATCTTGCCCCACAGGTAACGATGGCCGTTGTTCGAGATCTTCATCGGTTGAGGGAACGAGACATACAGCGGATCAGTCGCTGAGCCGGTGGTCCACGCGTTGCCAACCTGCAGTCCACCATCGTGGGCGCTCACAGTGATCGTTCCGGAAGGAATCGAGTTGATTGCCACGCCGCCACGCTCGAACACAATGGCACCTTCCGAGGTCATCTCGACCCGTGAGGCATCCCCGATGTGTACCCGGATGTTTTCTAACGGCGGCACGGGAGTCACCACCGTGTTCGGGTAGTAGAAGTTGAGGATGCCGACATGATCCATGCCAGCATTGGCGGCGTTCCGTGCGCCGTTTTGACTCATCCCGACGCCATGCCCCCACCCAGCACCTTGGAAGAAGAACTGGGCTGACCCTTGGGCCTCGGCGGGAGCAGCGACCAAACCGGCGCCTGCCAGCATTGAGAACACTGCTAGTACAGCAATCACGAGCCTCGTTCGAGGCTTTGCGGCAGGGGTATTCAACTGATTCATATGCATGGGTTCTCGCGCGAGAACACCTACTCCACCCGCCAGGCACAGTTTAGAGTAGCAGGGAGATGTGACTTATGTGCACAGTGAGTGTCATGTTGCTCGTGTCATACGTAGATGCACCGTACGGCCTCGATGGCCACGCTGGTTCAGCCAGACAACACGCCTGCACACAGACCATCGAGCTCGGTGATCTCGATCCGATCCCGGTTCTCGTAGGTGACCTGGTTTTTAGGGTCAACGTTCAGCCGGAATTCATTGAACTCCATCTCGGCGGCATCGAACGCAAGCAGCCGGCCCACAAGTGTCTGGCCGTGCCCCAAGATTAGCTTGATGGCCTCGAGCGCTTGGATCGAACCAACGATCCCGGGCAACACGCCGAGCACTCCCGCCTCGGCACAGCTGGGTGCCAACTCCGGCGGCGGCGGTTCGGGAAGCATGTCTCGGTACGTGGGGCCAGTGCGGGGATCAAACACGGTCACCTGACCTTCGAAACGGAAGATCGAACCATGCACCACCGGGATGCCGAGCTTCACTGACGCGTCGTTCAGCATGTAACGCACCGGAAAATTATCGGTGCCGTCGACCACGATGTCGTAGCCCGAGATGATGTCAACAATGTTGCTGGCATCGAGGCGGACATCGTGGGTCACCACCGAGATATCGGGGTTTAGCGCAGTGAGCGTCTTCTTGGCTGAGTCGACCTTGCGATCGCCGATGCGATCGACGTTGTGCAGGATCTGACGTTGTAGGTTCGATGCGTCGACGACGTCCATGTCCACGATGCCGAGTGTTCCAATGCCCGCTGCCGCCAAATAGAGCGACGCAGGTGAACCCAATCCCCCAGCACCCAGGCACAACACCTTGGCATCGAGGAGTTTGAGTTGACCTACTTCGCCGACTTCAGGAATCAGGATGTGGCGCTGATAACGATTGCGCTGTTCTGCGCTCAGCGTCGTCGGAACAACCCATAAGCGGCCCTCGTCTTTCCATTTGTTGAAGCCGCCGCCCATGGAGACAACGTCGGTGTAACCAAGTTCGGCGAGGGTCTTAGCCGCAAACGCCGAACGGACGCCGCCAGCACACATCACGACGAGTTTGGTTGCCTTGTCAGGGATGCGGTTCTCGACGTTTGATTCGAGTTGCCCTCTCGACACGTGTAGAGAGTCAGGAATCGCTCCCTGGCCGTATTCCTCGGGCTCTCGCACATCGAGCAATACAGCACCGTCGTCGATCAGCTGATTGCCCTGTTCAGTTGTGACCTCGGTGATCTTCGCCTTGGTCTGGGTCAACAAGTCACGAAACGATGCCATACCCAAAACGCTACCCCAGGACGAAGGTCTTGCTGGTAACGCTGGGGGCAACGGTTTCCGCCGCCGATGAGTTCGAAACTGCAGGCCTAGAGTTCGGCTGAGCGGAGCATGACCGGGAGGACATGACTGATCGACCCTGGCACCAGGATCGAGGCCAAGTCATCGAAGCCCGTTGGCTCGGCGTTTACGATGACGATTTCGGCATCAAAGTTCTGCGCAATCGGCACCATGTTCGCCACGGGAAACACACCCAAGCTCGTGCCAATACACAGCAGGACATCACACTCCTGGGCCGCGACCTGTGCCCGCTCGAGCGCATCAACTTCGAGAGACTGTCCAAACGAAATCGTGGCCGACTTCAAGATGCCGCCGCATGTCTTACACGAAGGATCGTCCTCACCTGCAAGCACGCGATCAAGCGCCTTCTGCATAGGTGCCCCATCGCCACAGTCGAGACACTTCACTCGGCGGGTGGTTCCGTGGACTTCGACAACCAGAGAGGGATCCGACCCTGCAACCTGATGGAGACCATCGACGTTTTGTGTCACGAGCGTGTGCAGCTTGGCACGGCGTTCGAGCGCGACTAACGCCCGATGGCCGTCATTTGGGTCGACCTCAGCCCAGATCTGTTTTTTGGCCAGCCGCTGCCAATTGGCCTTTCGATGTTCACCGTCGTTGATGTAGGTATCGATGTGTGACTTTTTCTCGGCTTCAGGGTTCTTCGTCCACACCCCTTGGGGACCCCGAAAATCCGGTATTCCAGAGTCAGTCGAGATACCAGCCCCGGTGAGAACGGCGACCGAGACCGCGGTATCGATGAGGGCCTGTGCAGCCATGACTGCGTCGTTCACGCTCTGTTCCACACATTGACCTTATTAGATGACCGAATTGGCCACACCCACCACCGCTCAGCCCACACTCACGCCCGATCTCAACCAACCAGCCAAACACCTTTCTCATTATGGTATTGACATATATTGAAAAGACAGGAAAGATACTCACACGGCTTCCCGCCTCGCCCCCAACATCAGCAAGCTCAACGAAACGGAAACGCCGAATGTCCCTCACCGATGTGTCCACCAGCTCCACGCCATCCATCACCGCGGTCGCACCGGTCGCCGATGTGCCGGACACGCTTCCCGACCGTTTCGGCGTCTTGCCTTGGCTCGATCCAGAACAGGACGATGCTGGCCACGACCCTCGTTCGGCCTATGTCGAAACATTCTGGCTTCCCATTGTGGGGCCCAGCACCACATTGCTGCTTCGCCGACTCGCCGACGAATTCGATGCCGAACCGACAGGCTTCGAGATCGATGTCGCAACCCTCAGTCGCGAGATAGGGCTTGGGTCCCGCGTCGATCTGCGAGGGTCAATCGCCCGCACCATCGACCGGTGCACCAAGTTCCACCTCGTGCAACCACAAGGCGACCTTCTCTATGTGCGCCGCCGCATCCCAGCGCTTGCCCACAGGCAGGTTAAGCGGCTGAGCATTCGGCTACAAGCACTCCACCACAGCTGGACGATCGACCCCGCCGATGACGGGGCGGAACGCCGCACCGAAATGGTCCGAGCCGCTCATCTGGCCCGAACCTTGCTCACTCTTGGCGAGGCCACCCATGATGCCGAACGTCAACTGCACCAGTGGCACTTTCACCCGAGTATTGCCTGGCATGCGGTTCAGTGGGCGCTGACCGATCCTGATCAAATCCCTAAGACGCCCGGTCCACAACCGAACACAGCGCACGTACGCCACGACGCGACACCAACATGATCTGCCTGCGCCGACGACCGAGGATCGGGAAGCCCAACGTCGTTGGCGCAGGCCACCCACGTCTGTGAGCGCCGGACCGCGATATACGCGGTCTAGTGCTCACAGATCAGGTGCCTACCAAATCAGGTTGCTGTCAGATCAGGTTGCTGTCAGATCAGACGGCGGGTTTGGTGAAGTTTGAGATCAGAGACAGCAGGGTGCGCACGCCGTAGCCGGTACCGCCCTTAGGACCGGTCTCCTGGACTGAGTCGGCGAACGCTGGTCCGGCAATGTCGAGATGCGCCCAAGGCAAACCTTCGGCCACGAATTCCTGCAAGAACAGCCCGGCGGTGATCGACCCGCCATAAGGGCCGCCGATGTTCTTCATATCGGCGATGGGCGAATCAAGCAGCTTGCGATAGCGCGCTGGGAGCGGTAGACGCCAGGTCAACTCGTCGGCATCATCAGCGGCCGCCTCGACCTGAGCTGCAAAGTCATCGTTGTTCGACATGAGCGCCGAGTAGTCCTTGCCCAGGCTGACCATGGCAGCACCCGTCAAGGTCGCAAGGTCAATCACTGCATCGGGCTTGGCCTCGCTGGCCAATGACAGGCCGTCGGCCAGGATCAGGCGTCCTTCGGCATCGGTATTCAGGATCTCCACCGTCTTGCCGTTGCGGATCTTGAGCACATCTCCCAAACGAGTTGCGTCGCCACCAAGCATGTTGTCGGTCATAGGTACCCATGCCTTGACATTGACCTCAGGCTTCAGTGCTGGGAGCGCCGACATGGCCCCAAGGACAGCGCCACCGCCACCCATGTCGCACTTCATAGTCGACATGCCGACCGAGGTCTTGATCGAGAGGCCACCAGCGTCGAACGTGATGCCCTTGCCAACAAGCGCAATGGTGGGTGCGCCTTTTACACCGCACTTGTATTGCATCTCGACGAGACGAGGCGGGAGATCGCTTCCCCGGTTCACGCCAAGCAGGCCACCAAGTTTGGCCTTCTTGATCTCTGTTAGGCCGAGCACAGTGATCGAGAGGCCGGGCTGACGCGCAATTCGTTTTGCCTCGTTGGCGAAACGTTCAGGCGTCAGGCTTCCGCCAGGTTCGTTCACAAAGTCGCGGGTCTGGTTCACGGCCGCTGCAATGGCAAGCCCCTTGGCAACCGATGCTGCAGCCTTCTTGCTGGTGGTGCCGATAAGGGAAACCGTCTTGAGTGTCGCCTTCGTTGGTTCGCTCTTGAACTCGGTGTAGTCGTAACAACCCAACGCGATCCCTTCGGCAAGCGTCTCAAAATCGGTTACGCCGGTAATCGCAATCGACGCGGCCTTTGATCGAGTGGCGGCCCGAGCGAACACCACACCAATTCGCCGCCATGCACCAGCATCGACATCGTCGCCATCACCCATACCGATCAGGCAACGAACGGAATCGTCGACGGTGACCATTGCGCTCTCGCCGAGTTTGCCGGTGAAACCTTGGGCAGCGATCTGCTTCCACGGCAACGAGCCATCTTCGGTCGTAACTTGTTCGGTCGTCAGTGGAAGTCCGTGGACCTCCACTGAGGCAGGAACTTTGCGAGCAAGGCGAATGGCAGGCGCTGATGACATGAAGAAGACCGTAGCGCTTCGAGCGGCCTGCAGCGGACCTCAACGGTGGAAGCGGGTTGCCCTCTCCCACCTATCGATGCGGTGGCATCTTTACCGGGTCATGCAGCGCCGGGCAGGGTCTGTTCGAGGGCCACGGTTGGAGCAAATAGATCGCCAAGTTCGCTCACCCGCTTGAGCACGATGTCGGCCTCAAAACTCAAGGGCGCCCCGTCTGCCCCGGCATCAACTTCGTCCCATGTAATGGGCGTCGATACGGTCGGGTTCGGCTTGGCACGCAAGGAATATGGGGCGATGGTCGTCTTGTGGCGGCTGTTCTGGCTCCAGTCAATCAGCACCTTGCCAATTCGATTCCTTGCCCCCATTGTCGTCGTGACCTGTCTTGGCCGATCTCGTTCAAGCAACTGGCCAGTGGCCTTTGCGAACGCGCTCACGTGATGATGGGTGTGCGGCGTGTTCAATGGCACATATAGCTGGAGTCCTTTGGACCCCGAGGTCTTTGGCCAGGCCTGCAGGCCCACAGCAACTAGCACCTCGACCAGCAACTGAGCGATCTGGCAACACTCAGCCATACCTGTGTCTTCACCTGGGTCAAGGTCATAGACCAGCATG
>DNHM01000151.1 GCA_003485885.1 Acidimicrobiaceae bacterium | reverse complement strand
CCCTTGAGGGTCTTCTCCATCATGAAGATCTCATAACCAGGAATCTCGACCTTGGCGTCGAATGGCATCATGCCAACAATGACGGTCGTGCCCCGAATGCCGGTGACAGACCATGCCTGCTCGGCGGTTTGTTTGAGGCCGATGCACTCGAACGCGTAGTCGGCCATCTGGCCGCCGGTTGCCTCTTTGACATGAGCGATGACGTCGGTCTCGGCACCGTTGATGATGTCGGTTGCGCCAAGGATCTTGGCGAGCTCAAGCTTCTCGGGGGTGATGTCCACCGCGAAGATGCGACCAGCACCAGCGATGCGTGCACCTTGGAGTGCAGAGAGGCCGATGCCGCCACAACCAAAGATCACTACGGTCGAACCGGGTTCGATGCGTGCGGTGCGGAAGACAGCACCGACGCCGGTGGTTACACCGCAGCCGATGAGTGATGCCTTGTCGAGTGGCATGTCTTCGTGGACTTTTACCACTGCGTTTTCGTGCACCAACATTTCCTCGGCGAAGCCGCCGAGCCGTGCGAACTGCGCCAGGCCTTCGCCTGCGGCATTGGTCAGCCGAGGTGCAGCATCCCTGGCCCGGCCAACAGCCCGAAGGTTGGTGCACACGTTTGGGTGACCGGTCAGGCACATGTTGCACGTGCCGCAGAACAGCGACAGGCAGGTGATGACTCGGTCACCTGGTTTGCAGTAGGCGACGTCTTCGCCGACGGCCTGGACGATGCCAGCGGACTCATGGCCCATAACCGCTGGCAGCTTGGTTTCCCAGTGGCCTTCCATGAAATGTAGGTCGCTGTGACACAACCCTGCGTGGACGGTTTGGATGAGCACCTCGTTCGGTCCCGGCTTATCAACCGTGACGTCTTCGATGACGAGTTCACCTGGAATCTGATTTAGTACAGCAGCCTTCATTGCCCCATCCTGGGGCACAGACGCCGGTCAGCCAAAATGTGACGGTGAGTCCACTGCCATCTACGGTCGGTTGTATGACTGATTGGTTGAGCGCTCACGGGGGCGTACATGGCCAGGTTGCCGAAGGTTTCGAACCGGTGGCCCAGGTATTCGTAGACAATTTCGCTGACCGCAACGAGACCGGCGCCTCGGCCTGTGTGTACGTCAACGGTGAGCGGGTCGTGAACATTTGGGGTGGCGCCGCGAATCACAAGACGAATGAACCATGGCGGGAAGAGTCCGCCATCGTCGTCTTCTCGACCACCAAGGGCGCGACGGCCATCTGCATCGCTCGGCTGGTGCAAGAAGGCAAACTCGACTACGACCAGACCGTGGCGACCTACTGGCCCGAGTTCGCAGCGGCAGGCAAACAAGACGTGACCGTCGGTCAGCTGATGAGTCACCAGGCCGGGCTGATCAGCACGGACCCTCCGCTGAGCCTGGATGAGATCCTGCAGGTCACGCCGGTGGTCGAGGCACTCGCTGCCCAGGCACCGCTGTGGGAACCGGGCACCGATCACGGTTACCACGCACTCACCTATGGCTGGTTGGCTGGCGAACTGGTGCGGCGGGTCGACGGCCGCACCATTGGCCAGTATTTCGCCGAAGAGGTGGCCGGACCCCTTGGCTTGGACTTCTGGATCGGACTGCCCGAGGACCAAGAGTGGCGGGTCGCCCGGCTCCGAGGTGCGCCTCGGCCATCAGGCGAAGCGCTCGATTTGATGCGAAAGATCGCCAGCCCTGGCACCAATGGTGGGCGAGCACTCACTATGGATGGCGCCTTCGCCCCGATAGACGGTGTCGACCCGTTCAACACCCAACCCGTGCGCGCCAGCGAGATCCCGGCAGCGAACGGCGTGACCAACGCCGCGTCGGTCGCCCGCATGTATGCCGCCACGATTGGCACAGTCGATGGTGTCCGGTTGCTTGACGAAGCCACGGTTGACAAGGCCCGAGCCGAGCAGGTGTTTGGTCCTGATCAGTCGTTGGTGTTGCCGACTCGCTTCGGGTATGGCTTCATGCTGCATTGTGATGAACTCGTACTCACCCAGGATGGCGCGTTCGGTCACTACGGCGCTGGCGGCTCGCTCGGGTTCGCCGACCCCGCAACTGGCATGGCCTTCGGGTACGTCATGAACCAGATGGGCGGCGGCATCGCCAGCGACCCTCGTGCCGTGGCTCTGCTCCAAGCAGCCCAAGCCTGCATCTGAAGAGCCTGCATCTGAAGAGCTTGTATCTGAAGAGATTGCCTCTACGTTGGTGGTAGTGATTCAAGGCTCCCTGAACTAGGTTCGCCTACTCAGTCGAGCCACACCGTCACGTCGAAGAACACAACAGAGGGCACCATGCAGGTCGGAATTTTCGGATTTGAATCCAAGGTCGACAAGATCGTCGAAGAGGTAGCCATCGCTGCTGGCCAGGGATTCGCCAGCTTCTGGGTACCGCAGATCTTCGGCGTCGATGCCCTCACGGCACTGGCCGTGGCTGGTCGCGAGGTTCCGGAAATCAAGCTGGGCACATCGGTGATCCCCACCTATCCGCGACATCCAATGATGTTGGCCCAGCAGGCGCTCACCGTTAGCCAGGTAATCGGTGGCGGTCGACTGCAACTCGGAATCGGCCTGTCGCACCAGCCGGTTGTCGAGGGTATGTGGGGCATGCCGTTCGAGAAGCCGGTGCGGCACATGCGTGAATATTTGGAACTACTCGGCCCGATGCTTCACGACCAGAGCGTGTCTGCTTCCTACGAGACACTCACCGCTCGCGGTCAACTCGATATCCCCGA
>DNHM01000396.1:1058-3551 GCA_003485885.1 Acidimicrobiaceae bacterium | reverse complement strand
TTCAGTGCCTTCGGCCCGTATCCGGCGCCCCACATCTCGAGTTCACTCTTGGCCGCCCACGGCAGCGTGATCGTCGAGCCGTTGTAGTCAACCCCGCGCCCACACGCGAGCTCTCGAATCACATGGATCGATTCGCGCATCGTTGCCAACGTGGTCGGCTTACCATTGGTGACCCGCACCGCCGAGTCTCCGCGCCCGATTCCACACACGGTGCGGTTGCCGAACATCTCGTTGAGCGTCGCGTACGTCGACGCGGTGACCGTCCAGTCACGTGTGGCTGGATTGGTTACCATCGGCCCCACCACAACGTTGCGCGTCTCGGCGAGGATCTGCGAGTAGATGACATACGGCTCCTCCCACAAGATGTGCGAGTCGAAAGTCCACACGTGGCTAAACCCGTGAGTCTCCGCGCGTTTGGCCAGGTCGATCACCCGGGCGGCTGGTGGTGTGGTCTGGAGGACGACTCCGATGTCCATGTGAATCCTTCCTGTTGCGCTGCGCGTCAGGTACGCACCGCGACAATCATCTGGTCTCGGGAAATCCGAGATTGACGGTGCTCGTTGCGGGGTCCGGCCAGCGGCTCGTGATGACCTTGCCCTGCGTGTAGAAGTTGATGCCCTCGGGGCCGTACATATGGGTGTCGCCGAACAGGCTCGCCTTCCACCCGCCGAAGCTGTAGTAGCTCACGGGGACGGGCACCGGCACGTTGACCCCAACCATGCCGACCTGCACGTCGAACTGGAATTGCCGTGCGGCACCTCCGTCACGAGTGAAGATGGCCGTTCCGTTGGCGTACGGGCTGGCGTTGATCGTGTTGAGGCCTTCTTGGTACCCGCTGACGCGCATCACGCTCAGCACAGGGCCGAAGATCTCGTCGTCGTAGCAGGCCATGCCGGGGCGGACGTTGTCGATCAATGTGGGGTTGAGGAAGTAGCCGTCGGCCGGCACGCCATCGCGGCCATCGACCACGACGGTTGCGCCAGCAGCAGCGCCTTGGCCGACATAGTCGTTGACTCGGTCGCGCGCTTCTTCGGTGATAAGTGGCCCCATCTCACTCGAAGGGTCGGTACCGTCGCCGATGACCAATTTGTCCATGCGAACCTTGATCGCATCGACCAATGGGTCTGCGACGCCGCCCACGGCAACTACGACGGAGATCGCCATGCAACGTTCTCCAGCCGAACCGTAAGCCGCGCTCACCGCTGAATCGGCAGCAAGATCAATGTCAGCATCGGGCAGCACGATCATGTGGTTCTTGGCCCCACCGAGTGCCTGGACACGTTTGCCGTGTTTCGAACCGGTTTCGTACACATAGTGGGCTATCGGGCTTGACCCAACAAAACTGACGGCCTTGACGTCGGGATGTTCGAGCAGTCGGTCCACCGCCAGCTTGTCGCCGTTCACAACATTCAGGACTCCTGGAGGGAAACCTGCTTCTTGGGCCAGTTCAGCAATAAACAGCGGAGCCGATGGGTCGCGTTCGCTTGGTTTGAGAATGAACGTGTTTCCAGTAGCGATCGCGTTCGGGATCATCCACAACGGGACCATCGCCGGGAAGTTGAATGGCGTGATGCCAGCAACTACACCGAGTGGCTGACGCACGGAGTACACGTCGACCCCAGAGGAAGCCGATTCGTTGTACGCACCCTTGAGCATCTCGGCGATACCACACGCATATTCGATGTTCTCGAGACCACGGGCGACCTCGCCCAGAGCATCACTTGTGACCTTGCCGTGTTCGGCCGTGAGCCGCCGAGCAACCTCGGCCTGATTGGCTTCGAGCAGATTGCGGAAGGCGTGCATCAGCTTGATCCGGCGAGCCAAGCTCACGTGGCGCCATTCCTGGAACGCCGCCTGTGACGATGCCACTGCGGCATCGACTTCGGCCAAGCTGGCCATTGCCAACGAGGCGGTCTGCTCACCGGTCGCAGGATTAAAGACCGGCTTGGTCACACCCGACGCACCCGGACTCGCAACGCCGTCGATCAGATGATGAATTGTTTCCATAAGTTCGTGTTTCCTTCAGACGTTTCTGAACCGTTTGGGCGACGATTTCACTCAAACAGTTCAGAAAGGTGGAGAGTTCTAGATGAGGTAGGAGGACAGGCCGCGGGGTTGGTATTTGCCGTCGCCTTTTGTGCCCAAGTAGGTGCCGTTTTCAATGATGATTTTGCCCCGCGACATGACCGTGTCTACATGGCCGTTGATCTCTTGGCCCTCGTATGCCGAGTAGTCCATGTTCATGTGGTGGTTGTCGACGCTGATGTTCCATGTGGCAGTGGGGTCATAGAGCACGATGTCGGCATCGCTGCCCGGGGCCAGGATGCCTTTCTTCGGGTACATGCCAAACATGCGAGCTGGTGTAGTCGCGCATAACTCCACCCACCGTGGCAACGAGATCTCGCCCTGGACGACACCTTGATAGATCAGGTCCATACGGTGCTCGACCCCGCCGATGCCATTTGGGATGGCCCGGAAGTCGTCGAGGCCCAG
>DNHM01000396.1:0-993 GCA_003485885.1 Acidimicrobiaceae bacterium | reverse complement strand
AGGTCGGCCTGGTGGTGTTCGTGTTTGGTACGCAGCGGTGTACTGCAGACATAACCCGCACCGGCGAAACCCGGCGCTCCAAGGTGATCCTCGAGCGTGAGATACAAGTATTGCGGGCACGTCTCGGCGAACACGTTGCCGCCCTTACCCCGAGCAATCGCCACCTGTTCGAGTGCCTCGCTGGCCGACAAGTGCACGATGTACAACGGTGAGGCGCCAACCTTGGCCAGCTGAATGGCACGGTGAGTTGCTTCGCTTTCGAGCTCGGCTCGGCGCACCAAGCCGTGGTTGACGGGTGCAGTCTCGCCTCGTTCCACGGCCTGTTCTGCGAGCAGGTCGATGGCGATGCCGTTCTCGGCATGCATCATGATCATGCCGCCATTGCCTGCACACTGTTGCATGGCCCGCAGGATCTGGGCGTCGTCGCTCAGGTACACACCGGGATAGGCCATGAACAACTTGAAGCTGGTAACGCCTTCGCGGACCAAGATGTCCATCTCTTTGAGTGACGTGTCGTCGACCCCACCGATGATCATGTGGAAGCCGTAGTCGACCGCGCAGTTGCCCTCGGCCAGCGCCATGCGGTCATCAAAACAGGTGCGCACGTTCTCGCCGGTTTGTTGCGACGCGAAGTCGATGATGGTGGTGGTGCCACCCCATGCTGCGGCCCTGGTGCCGGTCTCGAAGTCGTCGCTCGCATTCGTGCCCCCAAAGGGCAGTTCCATATGGGTGTGCACATCGACGCCGCCCGGGATGACATATTTTCCGGTTGCGTCGATGACTCGTTCGGCGCCACGTTCTGCCGCCATTGCTGGATCAGACCCAGGAGACATGAGCGCGATGATGGTCTCGCCGTCGACGAGCACCTCGGCCGGGTCAGCCCCGGTGGTCGAGATAACCGTTCCACCCTTGATCAACACCGTCATGTCATTCTCCCCAGTTGCTTGCTATCCATAGATCTTGTCATTAATCGAATTGTTACGTCCCCAGGGG
>DNHM01000109.1 GCA_003485885.1 Acidimicrobiaceae bacterium | reverse complement strand
TGACGCCCCGGTCGACGGCACGTCGGACCACATCGGCGGCAGCATCGAGCCGGTTGAGTGAACCATTGATCTCGAGCGCGACATCGAAATGGATCAGTGCTTCGAGCACGATGTCCATCTCAAGTTCGATGCCTGGTCGATGACCGATCTTGCGGCCGGTGAGGTGCCCGATCGAGTCGACGGTTGGGTCGGCGATTGCGGCTACGAGCCGTTCGGTCTGCTTGAGAGTGGACTGGTCATAGTGCGAGTGCACCGAGGCGACGGTGTAATCGAACATGGCACGAAAGTCATCTTCGTAGTCGAGCCCGCCGGCAGCGCCGATGTTGAGCTCGCAACCCCACAGCAGCTTCATGTCGGGGTGATCGTCTTGGATCGTGTAGATCAGCTCGCGGTGGGCCAACATCTCTTCGGCGTTCGAGCCATTGATCGCCAGGTCTTCGCCATGGTCGGTGATGGCCAGGTAGGCGTGGCCAGCATCGGCAGCAACCTGGACCATGTCGGCGACCGACGAACGTCCATCGCCGGATTGTGCGGTGTGATAATGCAGATCACCCTGGATGTCGCTCAGACGAACCAGATCGCTGAAGTCACCAGCTTCGGCGGCTTCGATCTCGCCGGTCGACTCGCGCATCGGCGCAGGGATAAACGCCAGTCCGAGGGCTTGGTAGATGCTCTCTTCGGTCTCGGCGGCAACAACCTCGGTTGGTGTCTGGTCCTCGGCATCTTCGTCGGGCTTGACCAGCAGGCCGTATTCGTTGAGCAGCCAGCCCATCTTGATCGCCCGCATGCGGAGCGCAATGTTGTGCTGTTTTGAACCGGTGAAGTACAAGGTGGCAGCGCCGAAATGTTCGGGGAGCACCGCTCGCACGTCGACCTGTAGGCCAGTGCTGGTCAGGAACGATGTCTTGGTGTCGCCGCTAACGACGATTTCGACGACCTCGTTGCGCTCACGGACAGCCTCCATAACCGACACCGGGTCAGTCGAAGCCACGGTGATATCGATGTCACCAATCGTCTCGGACATACGACGCAGGCTTCCGCAGAAGGCCACATCGGTGACTGTCGGCAGCTCTAGGAACGCCTCGACGAGCCGCTCGGCCAACGGCATGGCATCGGCAATAGGTGTGCGCCGATCCTTGCCGCTCATGCCAATGCGGTCGAGCGCCTTGGCGATCTTTTCTTCGCTCTTGGCTCCCATGCGAGGCAGCGTACGAATCTGCTGAGCGTCGAGCGCTGTCTTGAGTTGCTCGACAGTGTTGATGTTGAGCTCGCGGCGCATGGCCTTGAGCGTCTTGGGTCCCACGCCAGGGATGCGGGCCATCTCGGCGAACGCTGGTGGGTATTCGGCACGCAGTTCTTCGAGTTTGGTGACCTTGCCATGATCGACCAGCTCACGGATCTTCGCCGCGGTGGCCTTGCCGAGCCCTTTGAGTTCAACCATCTCCTTTTCGGAGAGTTCGGTGATGTTGCCTGAATACGACTCGACAGCAAGACGGGCGTTGTCGTACGCCCGGACCTTGAATGACTGTGAACTTTCCTCGTCGAGCGTGGTGAGCGAGATCAGCTCGTTGAGCATGGCAATGACATCGCGGCTGCTGGCCATAGTCAGCTGCCTGCCGTCATTTTTTCAAGCATGGCTTTCATCTGTTCATGCACGATGTTCACCGCTTGTAGCGGCCGCATCATGACCTTGAACTCAGTCACGAGTGAGTCATCGTCGCACGTCAATATGTCGACGCCGTTGACGTACTTGCCGTCCATCGTCGTCTCGAACTCGAGCATGGCCTGGTGGCCGCTTGCGATCGTCTTCGTATACGTGAACGACGTATCCGGTGCGTCGCCGGTCTTGGATTCGCCATTGGTAGGGGCGTCGCCAGGAAGTGTGTTGCCAGCTGCGCTCAAGTACAGCTTGGTGATCTCCCGGCCCTGTTGAGGCGTGAAGACCACGGGTGAATAGAAGACGACATCAGGATGAAGCAGCGCGTCATACCCGCCTTCGAGTTCGCCTCGCAGATTGGCGTGGAAGCGCTCAAGGGTCAGATGGATTGGATCTGCAGAAGTCATACATCCACTCTGCCAAATTTCACACCGATACGGATACCAAGAGGTTCATCGGCATCCCGAGCAGGGCTGTGGTGGCTACCAGGTCAGGTCAAGGTCCTGGAGAGGAAACACCTTGCCAGCAGCGACGAACACGCTGCTCTCGGCATGAGCCGCCATCGACCGGTTGGCCCGGCCCAGAAGATCTCGGTACTCGCGCCCCATGGCTGACTCGGGGTGTATACCAAGCCCAACCTCATTGGTGATCACAACGGTGGGTGATTGCCGGGCCTCCAGCGACTGAGCGAGAGCGCTGATATGGGTGGTGATTTCGGCTTCGGCAAGGCCGTCGAACATCAGGTTGGCCACCAACAACGTGACGCAGTCCAGGATCACGAGTTCATCGGTAGGTAGCCGGTCGGCGTCGTCGACACCAAACAGCGGCGACTCGATAAGGCCCCACTCTGCTGGTCGCTCGTCCTGGTGGCGCTCGATTCGTTGCGCCATGTCGCTGTCGCCTGCGGTTGCCGTGGCCACGAAGGTGACAGGCCCTGGCCATGACTGGCCAAGGCGAACGGACAGGTCACTCTTGCCGCTGCGGGCCCCGCCGATCAGCAGCGACATGCCCCGCCCGAGACGCATCAGTAGTCGATGCCCTTCTTGGCCAGGATGCCACTGTCGAAGGCGTGTTTGATCTTGCGGACTTCGCTCACGGTGTCGGCAACGTCGAGGAGCCCCTGGGGAGCGTCGCGGCCGGTTATGACCAGATTGACTTTCTCGGGTCGCGAACGAATGGCTTCGTACACGGGTTCGGCTTCGATCCACCCCCAGTTGATCAGATAGGTGAGTTCATCCAGAATGATCAGCTCATGTTCACCCGCGGCGATGAGTGCTGCGGCGCGATCCCAACCCCTCTGAGCGAGTGCCTTGTCGTGGTCGATGTTGTCGGAATCCCAGGTGAAACCTTCGCCCTCGTTGAACCACTCGACACCGAGCTGTTCACCGATCTTCTCCTCGCCAACGTTCCACTCGCCCGACTTGATGAACTGCAGCACGGCGACATTCCAGCCGCGTGCGACTCCGCGGATCATGACACCAAACGCCGAGGTGGACTTGCCTTTGCCGTCGCCAGTGTTGACGACCACGACAGACTTGGCGAAGCCGGACTTGTCGGCGGCGGGGTTCTCTTCGATTGGTTCGGTAGCCATGGGTTACTCCTGGAGGTTCACGAGGGATTGGTTCGGGGGATACGGGGGGCGATGCGAGGCATGACGGTGACGGTGCCATTGTTATGGGTAACAGTCACGTCAGCGTTGTAATACTCAGCCATATTCTGCTCGGTCAACACATCGGCGGCAGAACCGTCGGCCACGACTCGCCCTGCGGCAAGCAAGACAAGCCGGTCGGCGAAGTGGCCTGCGAGCGACAGGTCGTGCATGGTCGAGATGATTGTCTGTCCATGGTTGCGCAGCCGGTCAAGCAACAGCAACACTTCTTGTTGATGACCGAGGTCGAGTGCCGTGGTCGGTTCATCCAGCAGCAGGATCGGCGCTTGCTGGGCCAGCGCTCGTGCGATGATGACCCGCTGCCGTTCACCGCCGGACAGTGATGCGACCTCGCGATCTGCAAAGTCGCCAAGATCAAGATCGATCAGAACGTCTTGGACTACGGCGAGATCTTCAGGGCGTTCGGCGGCGAGCGGATGACGGTGTGGCGTACGTCCGAGCAAGACGTAGTCGATTACCCGGAAGCCGGTCGGAATGATGGGTACTTGTGGCACCCAGGCAAGCGTGCGCGCCCGCTCGGTGCGTTTCATCGATGCCATGTCCACCCCGTTGACCGTGACGGTGCCCTTACTGCGAGCGGCCCCGACGAGCGCTCGCAGCAACGTCGACTTGCCGGCACCGTTCGGTCCAATGATTGACAACCATGATCCCGGCTCGACCGAGAGGTCGGTGGGGTGCAACAAGGTCGCCTTATCGATGGTGACAGCGAGCTGTTCTGCCCTGATAGCGGCGGTCATCGTGAACCGACCGAACGCAGGATGAAGACGAAGAATGGAGCACCAAAGAACGCAGTGACCACACCAATGGGGATTTCAGCAGGGCTCAGAATGGTGCGAGCTGCCAGGTCACAGAGAACGAGAAACCCTGCGCCTGCGAAGATGGACAACGGCACGATGACCCGGAAGCTCGCCCCGAACATCAGTCGAACGGCATGGGGCACAATCAGGCCCACGAAGGCAATAAGCCCGCTTACTGCGACCGCTGCGGCGGTGAGAAGTGATGCGGCCACCAGCAGACCGACGCGGACCTGGGGCACGGCCAAACCAAGCAGCTTGGCTTCCTCGTCGCCCACGGCCATGATGTCGAGCGTCCGGCCAGACATGGCCAGCACGGCCAGCAGCACGACGGCGACCGGTAGAAGTTGCATGACCTCGCTCCAGCCGCTGGTGGTGAGGCCACCGAGGAGCCAGGTGTAGATCTCGCGAATGTTCTCGGTGTTTCGCTGCTGAAGATATGTCTGGAGTGCGGTGAAGAAGCTGGCCACAGCGACACCGGTCAGGATCAGTGTGGTGGTCCCGTGGGTCCGGTCTCCGGCGACACCCACGAGCCAGGTGAGGGCGACGGCTGACAACGCGCCGATGAAGGCTGCGATCTGTACCCCGTCGAACGCTCCGTTGCCATCGCCAAAGTCGTTGACGAAGGCGAGAGTTGCGCCGAGACCGCCACCCGCAGCGATGCCGAGCAGGTATGGATCTGCCAGCGGGTTACGAAAAACGCCTTGGTACGTACCGCCAGCGGTCGCGAGCGAGGCGCCGACCAGCAGGCCAAGTACGACCCGTGGCAACCGCAGATTCCACACGATCGCTTGTTGGGTTTCGCTAAGCCCAGAGTCGATAGTGAACGGGGTTAGCCGGTCGAGCGTCTCGAGAAGTGTGCCGCCGACAGGGATCGACGTCGGACCAACCAACAACGCCAGTGATGCCGCACCAATGACGAACGCGACCCCCGCGGCGAGCCAGAGTGGTCTGGCAGTCGTAGGGGTCGCGTTCATCGGTATACCAATCGGGTGTCAGCTGGCCTGGCGCTAATTAGCAGGTGCCGTTTCGAGTTCGTTTACGGCGATGCCGACAGCCTCGATGAAATCAACGATGCGAGGTCCCCAGCGGCTCACGATGTCATCGTTGAGCTCGACAACATTGCCGTTCTGTACCGCGCTGAGTTGATCCCAGCCGGGTCGGGCAGCAGCAGTCTCGGCGGTTTGTCCGCAGCAGATGGTGTCGGCCAGGAAGACGATGTCGGGATTCGCGGTGATGATGAACTCTTCGTTCAGTTGGGGGTAGCCATAGGCACTTCCGTCGGCGTCTGCTGGGTCAGCAATGTTGACGAGCCCAAACAAGTCGTACACGTACCCGATGAAGGTTGACGAGGTCACGCTGAACAGTGTGTTATCGAGTTCGTGGTAATACGTGAGCGGTGTCTCGCGAGCAGGAAGTGAAACAAGCACCGCGTCGATAGCGGTCTGCATCTGGAGCACAAGTTCGGCCGCTTCGCCGACATGGCCGGTGATAGCGCCGAGTTGTTCGATTTGGGCGTAGATCTCATCGAGATTGGTCGCTGCTGGCACCGCGTGGTTCGAGATGCCAATCACTTCGAGCCCTTCGAGGGTGAAGTCGGTGACAACGAGGTCGGGCTCGAAACCGGCGATTGCTTCGATGTTTGGGTCGAAGCCGGACAAGTCGGTGACAGGTGCTTCCGCGGGGTAGTAGGAGAACTGGTCCACGGCGACGACCTGGTCACCTGCGCCGATAGCGAACAACATCTCGGTCGCTGTTGGATTCAACGACACGATGCGCTGAGGCACGTCGGACGCCTCGACAACGGGATCGTCGCTGCCACAGCTGGCGGCGACAACCGCAAATAGTGCAAGCATGCACACGAACAATCGGGACTTCATAGGGTTCTCCTGCTGGTCGGGCAGGAGAGAACCTGGTCCCGAACCAGCCCTTCCTCGAGGGGTTAGTGGTTCTCGTAGCGCAGGCTTCCGACCGGACTCGTCCTTGTGTTCAAGGCTTTACCGTTGCGGGACAGTGCCGGACTTTCACCGGACTTCCGAAGCAATGCCTGCTGAGTCTACGCGTGTTGCCTTCAAACGCTCCCGTTGCGGTCAACTGATCGTGAGTCTGTCTTGAGGTTGTCTCGGCATCACACGCCGTTGAGTCAGACGAACACTGGCCGTAGCTGCTGATTCGTGCAGCCAGTGGCAAGTTGGTTGCGCCTGAGAGTCGAGCGCTAACGAGCCCGCTCGCAGAAGTTCCGTCGGCCCGCTGCATCCAGGAACAACGCGTCACCTTGAGGTAGCCCTGCAACCGCTCCGGCAAGTTCCGCCGTGCCCTCTGCGCCTTCTGCAGCGATGAGCACCGCAGCAGCTGCGGTTGAAGTACGTTCGATCTCTGCGATCACGGCGTGGGTCTGCGCAGATGTTTCCGCAAGCGCGAGCCGGCGACCGAGATCGAATGAGAACGTTCGCCAGTCAGCGATGAGTGTGACTGGATCAGGAGCTCCCTGCGCCGTTAGATCGGTATCGAGCAGGAACAAGTTGGGGTCGAACCGATCAGCTGCGTTGGCAAGCATGGGTGACTTCACCTCAGCGATCACATCGTTGACCCGCAAGTAGTCGTCGGGCTGCTCGCGCAGGTTTGGGTCACTCGCTACCAAGGTGCCCACGATGTAGGCAAGGTCGCGACTGATGTGGGCATTCATGCCCAAGATCAGATCTAGCGCCGCAGAGGATTGCTGTCGGTCGGCGGTAGCGAAAGCCATCTGCCATGCCGCTGGCACATCTTCGATCCGCCCCAGCTGCCAGTTGTCGAATGCGTCGAAATACTGCTGGGCGAAACGGGCGTCGACGACGGAGATCAGGGCTGCGTCATCGAACGATGCGACTTCGTTTGCCACTCCACGAGTCATCTCAAGGTACGTGAACGCAAAGGGCGAGGTGTGCGCACACGGCCGGGCCTCAAGACGGGCCTCCATTTCGGTGACGACGGCGGCGAGGCAACGTGGTTCGCCCCGATGACAGGGAGTGGCCGTCGTGTCAGTGATCGAAACGTTGAGCCCAGCAGCGATCTCCGCCCACTCGGCGGTGAGCGCCGTGCCCTGGGCAGGCGCGAGCCCAGGCGGTGTACGAGTGATCTCGTCGGTTGCGCAGGCGGTGAGCGCTGCCGCGAGCACCATCACGCTGAGTCCCAACCTCGTCGCCAACCGACTCATGGGAGTGGTTCCTTGCGGCGCAGCACGATGACCGACGCTCCGAGCGGTGCGAGCGTCAGAACGATCAGAGCACCGATTGACGTGAACCAGGCTGACGGAGTGTGAGCCCAACGGGCTGGTGGGTCGAACGGTTCGGCGAGCGCTTCTAGTGCTGGCCCCGGATCCGCGGCGTCGACTTCTCGCAGTTCGCGAAGTTGGTCAGTGAATGCCTGGAGCTGGTTGAGGTCTGCCGTACTCGCGGAACCAGCGAAGCCCCATTGAGAACTCGACAGGTTGGCGACTTCGCGAAGTATGGGTTTGTCAACGATCTCTGGCAACACCCCGCCAGCCGATAGCACGAACTGCAAGATGAGCACGATCGGAAGCAGCGTGGTTGCCCGATCTGGTGTGCCAACGATCGCCGAGATCAATAACGACAGAGCCATCGACGCTACGCCAGCAAGCGCAACGACCGCGATCAGCTCACTATGGGCATTGCCGAGCACAACCGCATCGACGGGACCGTCTTGGGCGGCGATTGCGATGACGAGCAGGACCGCAGACTGAACTGCAGTGAAGACACCAAGCACCAGCGCCTTCGACGCGACATAGGCGGTAGACGACAAACCCGCAGCTCGCTCGCGAAGAAACAACGCCCGTTCGTTCGCGATCTCTCGGATCGCGTTATTGGCACCAAGCCAAGTCGACCCCAACAGAACGACGAACAGCACCAGGCCAGCGGTGGAAACGAAGCGAATCTGCGTGGGCGCCGGCACCGAAAGTTCGCTCGTGGGCATAGCGATCAGCATGAGGACGCCCAGGATCGGGGCCTGTGCGAGCAATAACATCAGGTTGCGTTTGTCCGACGCGAGAACCGATACGAATCGATGACTGAGCGCACCCACTTGTGCGAACCATTCTCGGACGGCGCGTCTCTGGCCTCGTCCTGCTTTTGGAGCTGGAGTAGTGGCAGCCTGTGGTCCTGGCCGGTCAGAAGCAGGCTCAGCTATCGGGATGCGAGGGTCACGCCAATCAGTATCGATGGTGGCGAGGTCGGTGAAGGTATCGACGAGGTCGTTGTGGCCAAAACGATCCGCGACGCCTGCTGGGTGGCCGATGTAGGCAGGCACACCGCCCGGTGCAAGCACGAGAAGCCTGTCGCAGAGATCAAGACTGTCGAGTGAGTGGGTGACCACGATGATGGTGCGGCCAGCATCTGCGAGGCTGCGCAAGAGGCGCATGAGCGTTCGTTCGAGCCCAGCATCGAGCCCAGACGCTGGTTCGTCAAGCAGCAGAAGTGACGGCTCAGTGAGTAGTTCGGTGGCGACGTTGACCCGTTTGCGTTCCCCACCCGAGAGGCGGTCGATACGGGATTCGGCTCGTTGACTCATGCCGAGTTGGGCCAGGACTTCGTCGATGCGCTGGTCTTGTTCGGTGTCGGTCGTATCGGGCGACAGGCGGAGTTGCTCGGTGTAACGAAGTGATGCTCGGACGGTCAGGCCGTCGTGAAGCAGATCTGCTTGGGGGACGAAACCAATGCGGCGGGTGAGTTCCTCACCGTCGACATGCAGGTCACGACCCTGATAGAGCACTTGGCCAGCCGCGGGGTCTCGCAAGGCGCTCAGTACGCCGAGCAAGCTTGACTTACCGGCACCGGATGGCCCGACGATTGCCATGAGCGATCGCTCGGGCAGCTCGAAACTGACGTTGTCGACAAGGCGTAGGCCGTCGCCGACTTCGTAGGAGACGCCGGTGGCTCCAAACGTGCCCGGCCCGTCATCGTTGG
>DNHM01000166.1 GCA_003485885.1 Acidimicrobiaceae bacterium | reverse complement strand
CGCATACAGGTTGCGTGATTCACCGTCGTAGGCCATGAGTAGATCGATAGCACGCGGTGTGCACAACGCCCACGTGTTTGCCGACCCATCGAGTGTTACAGCGGCCACGCCGTTTGGTGGCGGGAAGTGATCAGTGTTGTTGAAACAGTTGCCGTCGGGCAGGTCATCGACATTACCGACGAAGGCTTCTTGCAGGCCTTCGGCTTCGGCACCCGGTGCGTCAATGAAGACATCTTGGACTTCCCAGGTAGGGAGTGAACCAGCCCAGCCGATGCCGTAGATCCACCAGAAGATACCCATCACGAACATCCAGCCCCAGAAACCGGCAAGCGCAATAAGCGAGCCGAGTCGGGTTCCCGTGTTCGTGACCAGCAGCAGCCACACAGACCCGCCAAGAATGGCGAGTGCCAGGGCAACCGTGAGGAGGCCGCGAATATGCGGTTCCCAGCCGATGCCAGCAACGATTTCGATCATGGCCATCATGAGTCGAGCGACCTTTCGTAGGCCACGATGGCCTCGATCTGTGCCTGCGACAGGATGCCGTCGCGAGGAATAACTTCGCCGTCATGTGCCTCGAGCGAGATGACGTTTGAGCCATCACAGTGACCAGTGATGCGGTCAAGCTGGATGCGAGGAACAACACCAACAGCATCGGACTCTGCCCAGCAGCCGCCGAAACCAGGCATCTGCCCGCCACCGTCACCCTGCCCGAAGGCACCGTAGGCGATACCGTTTTCGCTACCGGTGGTGATGAAGTTGACCATCTCGATAGATGTCTCGAACTGGTCTCGAACGCCGACCAGGCTGGGGGCAAACCCGCCGCCACCGTTCACGATGGGGTCGATCAGAGGGTTGTCCGGATACGCATTGGCGTTGTAGCTGTACCCAGCGCTATGGCAACGAGCGCAGCCGTAGGCGCCACCGGCAGCCGGATTGTTGAACAACAGTTCACCGAGGAGCACTTGGTCAGTCTCGGATGCAGCGAGAATCTCGTCGGCAGTTGCTTGGAGGTCACCCTCGAGGTCCTTCTTGATTGCGGTAAGTACTGCAATCTGGTTTGCCATGTTGGTGGCGCCGTCGGAACCTGGTTCGAGCTCAGCGAGACCGTCTTCAAGATCGTGAATTTGATCGGCAAGAGCAAGTGCTTCGCCGTACGCAGCTGCATTGTCTTGACGGGCCTTAAACAAAGCAGCGCCAGAAAGGCCTGTCTCCACGCCCTTCGCGATCTCCTCGGAACTCTTCTGCTCCGAAGATATGTACGCAATGACCTTGTCGATCTGCTGATCGGTCATCGCGCCACCGCCAGGACCACCCCACGCCGGCATCGGCGAGTTCGGGCGACCGTAGTTCAAGATGTACTTGACCTCAGAATAGGTGAAGCGGTCGAGCACCGCACCCAGCGACGGAGCTACCCAGTCGACCTGTTCAACGAATACGCCACTGGTGTCCACCAGGCTGAAGTCTGCAGCCAGGCCACCGTCGCCGTTCACAGAGCCATGGCACTGGGCACAGTTGGCCTCGTACAGGTTGGACCCCTGAGCCACCGACTGGGTGTCGGTGAAGTCAACAAGACCTTCTTGGCGTCCTGGTTCACCCAACCAATACAACGGCAGAGCCAGCGCGATGATGGTCAACGTGACCAGACCGCCGGTTAGGGAAAGATCGAGACGTTTCGTCTCCATCTCCTCGTCGGACATTGCTTCTTTTCGGTTAGCTGCAAGCTCGATCTCGGCGCCAGTTTCGTGGCGGCCTTCAAGCCAATTAAACAACCAGTACACAGCCATAGCGAGCAAAACAATGCCCGCTATTACGTAGCCAATCTGGCGCTGTGTCGATGCAGCGATCACAGGAGTATCCATGGGTTTAGTTCGGTACTTCTCTCTCGATCAGTGTGAAGCTTCGCCGATGCAGTTCGGCCCTTCGGCCTCCTGCCCGGTCGTATTCGTGCCAATAGCTGGGCCCTGAATGACTTCGGCAGTCTTGACGATCAACTCGCCACCAGCCGTGACTTCCATTGCGAAACGGTCCATGCCACGGGGTGCGGGGCCACCACGTTTCTCACCGACTCGGTTGTACTTCGAGCCGTGGCACGGACATTCGAACCATTGTGAGGTCGCACAACTAGGCACGCGACAGCCAAGGTGAGGGCATTTCTGGAACAAGGCGACGACGCCTGCTTCCATGCCCGAGAGTTCGCCGCTGGAGTACACGCTGCGGGCCTTTTCAATGGCACCCGCTGGGTACTCGGTAATCCACGCCCGACCTTCAGGGCGATAGAGGAAACCACCGTTATCGCGAATGCTTTGGACAATGTCGGTGACCTTGCCCATATTCAATGGAGCACCGAAGCCGGTGATGAATGGTGGCCACAAGAACGCCAATAAGCTGCCGCCGAAGCCAGCAAGACCTAACGTAAAGCTGCCGATAATGGAACGGTTGAGGAATTGACGACGGGCAACACCGGTTTGTTCTGGATCCGGAGCGACCCATTCGGTGAGTTCTGACGACGAGGCCTTCACAACTGCTTGACCGCCACGGCGTGCGACAACTGCCGAACGTTCGACTTCTTTGCCAGTGGCAACGGTTCCGAGATCGCCATCGCTCATAGCTACGGCGGTTTCGGTGATCGTCACGGTGCCGCGGTCGCGCGACAGGGTCTCTCGAGACAGCCGTCCAGTTGCAGAAGCCGCATCGCGGTTACGAAGGGTTCCGACAACGGTGATCGCAGCAAGTACCACGAGTGCGGCAATTACGATCAGGGCGATAGTCATGGCTGGCCTTTCTTAGCTCTGGTGGGGGGATCGGGTACGGATACGGGGTGAATCTGACAAAGGTAGTGGATCAGATTCGATGTTAAAGCTCGAAGAACAGTCCGGCTTCCCACGGGAAGACGAAGTTGAAGCCAGGACCTCGGAAGAACGAACCGATCATGACCAGTACGGTCCAGAACATGAGGTGAACGGTCATGATCGAGATCGCGAACTTGCGCTTCTCAGGCTTGTTCGATGGGTTCTTGTCGATGTACGGCGCCAGGATCAGCAGGATGAGTGCGAAGCCAGGCAGTGTCACACCAGCCACCATGGGGTGGAACATAGTGAGCAGTTCCTGCAGACCCAGGAAGTACCACGGGGCCTTGGATGGGTTCGGCGTGGCATTGAAGTCTGCAAGCTCGAGCAGTGGGGCGTTTACGAAGATCGAGAAGATCAGCAAGAACGCAGTAACGGCAAGTGCGGCAACAAACTCGACAACGAGCAGGTGCGGCCACACGTGGACCTTGTCGACCGGCGCCGACTTGACGTCCTGGATCGAACCAGACTTGACCACCGTGAGCAGTCGCTGGGTGTGACCACCGGGGCCGGTTGGCGCGTTTGGTGCCGCAGTAGCTACGGCACCACCTGCTGCGGTAGCTGCTGCGGGGACAGCAGCTTCGACCGCAGTTCCGGCGGAAGCACTGCGAGCGGCTTTGGCCCGGTCAAGGAGGTGTTGTGGGATCTTCGAAGCAGCAGCCGCTTGTTCTGGCGTCTGTGCACCAGCGTCAGAAGATGCAGCAGGAGCCGCGTCGCCGCTCGATGCAGCGGCGCGTTCCTTGGCCTCTTTGGCTCGTTTGAGGAGATGCTCGGGGATTTCAGTCATGGGTTACGCCTTTCCCTTAGAGCGGACCACTGATGCCGCCGTCCTTGCGGACACGCCAGAAGTGGATAGCCATCATGATGACAGTGACGAACGGAAGCATGAGTACATGAAGCACGTACCACCGCAGCAAGGTATCGCTGCCGATTTCGACACCACCAAGAAGTACGAATCTGACCTGTTCACCAAACACCGGCGTAAAGCCCATCATGTTGGTACCCACGGTCACTGCCCACAAGGCAAGTTGATCCCATGGCAGCAGGTAGCCGGTAAAGGACAGCAACAAGGTCAGTGTGAGGAGAATCACGCCAATGACCCAGTTGAACTCACGGGGCGACTTGTAGGCACCGTGATAAAACACGCGGGCCATGTGCAAGAAGACAGATAACACCATGAGGTGAGCGCCCCATCGATGCATATTTCTGACCAGCAGGCCGAATGTCACCGCTGAACGCAACGTTTCCATATCGGCATAGGCCGCGGATGCGGTTGGCCGGTAGAAGAACATCAAGAAGATGCCAGTGACAGTGAGCAGGATGAACAGGAAGAAGCTCAAGCCACCCAAGCACAAGGTGTAACTCACCTTGACTGCGTGGCGCTTCACCTTGACTGGGTGCAAGTGGTAGAGCACCGAGTTCATGATCACATAGCTGCGGTTACGCGGGCTATCGGTGTAGCCCTTGCGGAAGATAGATCCAGGGCGGAATATTGAATTCCACGCTTGCGAAGCCTGTGTCTTGTCAGCAAGGTCGCTTACGGCTGCTTTGACCTGGTCTGCTGATGGCGGTTTTGGTGCCACTCGCTTGGTCTCCTGTCAGTACTGTTGTACTAGTGCTGTAGTCGTGCGTACTGCTACGCACTACTGGTGTGCTGGTGGTTCGGGCTGTATTGGCTGCGGGCTGTGTTCTGGTAAAGCTGTGTTCTCGTAGTGCGGTATTCGGGTAATGCGGTAGTTGTTCAAGCAGTATTGGTTTACGCAAGGCGCATGCCATAGCCGTAGCCATGGGTGCTGGTTCGCTGATGCTGGTCTCCGGCGGCGGCAGGGTCGCCAAGTTTGCCGAGGATAATGACGCCGGTTGGGCATCGGTCCACACACAGAGCGCATCGGGTGCAAACATCGTCGTCGATAGTGAAGATGACGTGGTCGTTGGGGTCCTCGCCCGGTTGCTCGGTACCGATCGCACCTTCAATGGCGTCGGGCGTGACCATGTGGATACATTTCCACGGGCAAATATCGACACAACCTTCACAGGTAATGCATTCGCTCTGGTCGATATGGATGAACTGCTTTGGTTTCACGGCCTGGGAGAGCCAGGCAGCATCAACTTCTTGCAGAACGTAGTCGGTTCGGAATTCAGGAAGTGGTGGATTGGCGTCGAGTACACCCATCAGACACCGACCTTCGCCGCTGACGCCTTATCTGCAGCCTTGACGATCGGACGGCCGTAGCGGCTCTGTGATTCGAGCTCAGGTGCCGAGATCGTGTCGCCACGCTTTTGCCACATGACGAACACCGCTACGTTGGCAACTAGACCGACGCCGTAGACCGCTACCGCGATCAGATCTTTGAGGGTCGCATACGTGATATCGAAGGGCAGTGCCCACTCGAGGACACCCTGGCTGGAATCCCAAGGAGTGCGGAAGCCGATAAGGAAGGCATCGGAACGCCAGTTGAGCTCGGCTTCGGCGAATGTAAGCCACTGGTGAGGCACGGTGCCATAGATCCAGAACAGCAAGAAGAATACATAGACAGAGCCAACCATTGCTTCGCCCCAGGTGGCGACCTTGTCGGCAGGACGGTTCTTCATCAGCCAGAACACAGGGACGAGCAGCAAGAGTGAGATCAGCCACGAGACAACAAAGGCGACATTGAGATAGGGCGCTTGCAGGCCTTCGGACGTGAGCCCTACCCACACACCGATAACAGCGAACAGGCCAAACGTCGTGCCAAGCAAGACGATCCAAAACTTGGTGATTGCGCCGTCGATATAGCGTTTCACAGTTGTTCGATACCTGACCGTTGTGTGGGGCGGAAGCCGCTCGTGAAGGTTCTCACAAGCGAAGTGTACAAAGCGCGGACCAGCGGGAGCGAGTCCACGAAACATGTCTATCAGTGACACTTCCCACACACCAAGTGTTTGAGAGCATTTGTTGGAGAAATCCGGAAGAAATTTCAGCTTTGTGGCCGTGAGAGTTGTTGGTTGTTCGTGCTGTCGGTCTACAGTCAGAGTTGGCGCCGATACGCGTCTTGTTTTCTGTCTTAGCAGTCATTAATTTTGTAATCAGTTTGAGCTGTTTCGCTCAATAAGATTTCGCCAAAGTACGCAGTTGGAGCAACGTTGACCGAAATCCCCGAGCACCTGCTCAAACGATCACGAGACGCGAAGCGTGCCATGGGCCTCGACGTTCCCGCCGAAGCCGGAGCAGCACCTGCACAAGCAGCAGCCGCTTCTGCCAACGCGCCTGCCGTCGCAGGCGCTGCCGCACCTGCTGCTGGAGCCCCAGTCCCCATCCCCGCATCTGCACCTCCGCCACCAGAACCACCAAAATCTGAGTGGATCGCCAACGCTGAGAGCCGCAAGAAGATCCCC
>DNHM01000013.1 GCA_003485885.1 Acidimicrobiaceae bacterium | reverse complement strand
GGCCGGCTTGCAGCGCGCCGTCGATTGCCGTCAGTGCTTGGGCTGCGTCGCGATCGATAAGCGATTGGAAGAGTGCTTCGAGGTGTTCGCCACCCTGGGGAGCGCCACCTGCCGCAACGACCTGGTCGAGCGCTGACAAGGTGTCTCGAGCGGACCCACCGCCGGCCCGGATCACGTACTGGCGATCCTCGGGTGTGATCTCGATCCCGGCGTCGCCTACGACATGGTCAATGAGGTCGCCGACCTGACTCGCCGAGAGCAGCGAGAACTCAAGGTGCTGCGTGCGACTTCGGATGGTCGGCACAACCTTGTTCGGCTCTGTCGTACACAACACAAAAACAACGTGTGGCGGCGGTTCCTCGAGGGTCTTCAGCAGTGCGTTCTCGGCGCCCGACGACAACATGTGGACCTCATCGAGGATGTACACCTTGGTGCGCCCAGGCGATCCAAGAGCCACTTTGCCGATCAGGTCGCGCATGGCATCGACGCCATTGTTCGATGCGGCATCGAGTTCATGCAGGTCGTAACTGCCGCCAGCTTGGAAGGCCAGACACGAATCACATTCGTTACACGGCTCACCACCCTGCAAATCCGTACAGTTCAGCGCCTTGGCCAGGATGCGGGCCGACGTGGTCTTACCCGTACCCCGGGGCCCGCTAAAGAGATACGCATGGCCGACGCGATCACCTTCGATGGCGTTTCGCAGCGCGGCTACGACATGGTCTTGCCCAAAGAATGCATCCTGGAATCGGGAGGGTCGGTAACGCCGATACAGCGCCTCATAGGCCATTGTTTGAAAGCCTAACCGCGTTGAACCGCTCCGCTCGAGCCGACGTTCGTCGGATACGGTGACACGTCTTTTTGTGCGGCTCGTCCCTCGCTCGCTCCCTGCTCCTCCGTCGCTCCTACCGACGTTCGTCGGACATGGGTGTAGGCCCGGTGCAGAGCCCCGGCGCCGATTCCGGAGCACCCCGGATGGAGGTTTCGAGTTTTGGAGCACTAGCTTCGTTTCGTGAATTTGAATCAACTTGCAAAGACCGGCGTATGGCACTTCACCGATGGCATGAGTGCCCAGGAGTCAGGAGCGTTCGCCGCCAGAGTCGAGTCGCTCGGTTACTCAGCCTTGTGGGTGCCCGATGCGATCGGGCGCGACCCATTCGTGAACTGTGCGACCTTGCTAAATGCCACCACAGACTTGATCGTCGCTACCGGCATCGCCAATATCTGGGTCCGTCACCCCAATGCCATGGTGCAAGGTGCGCTCAGTCTGGCTGAACTCTCTGATGACCGATTTCTGCTCGGCATCGGCGTAAGCCACCAGCCTTCGGTCGAAGGTGTGCAGGGCATTCCCTTCGGGAAACCACTGGCGACCATGACCGCCTATCTCGAGACCATGTCCAAGGCTGAGTGGCGCGGCCCGAAGACTGACATGCCCCCGGTCGTTATCGCCGCGCTCGGCCCCAAGATGCTCGAGCTAGCCCGCACCGCGAGTGCCGGCGCTCACCCGTACTGGACCACGCCAGAACACACCGCCGAAGCTGCTGCGGTCTTGGGACCAGACGCCCTCTTGTGTGTTGAACAAAAGGTGTGCCTGACCACCGACCCTGAGATTGGCCGGGCCAAGGGCGCTGAGCAACTTGCGATCTACAGCCGGTTGCCCAACTATCGCAACAGCTGGAAACGTATGGGTTTCACCGAGGAGCAGATCGCAACCAACGACCCGGTGTTCGTCGACGCGGTGTTCGCGTGGGGCGATGTTGCCACGCTGCAAGCCCGGGTCGATGCCCACTACGCCGCCGGCGCGACCCATGTCTGTATTCAGCCGGTACATCCAACTGCGGAACGTGGCACCGTCGACTGGGACGTCCTCGAAGCACTCGCACCGAACTAGGCCCAAAGAAAAGACAAAACCCCGCCGGGTTCGTAGGAGCAACCTTCGAACCCGGCGGGCAGATTATTGTGCGCTAGCGGCCAATCAGATTCGGCGAATCAGCCGGCGCCCACGGCGTTTGAATGACTGCATCAAGTACGACGTTGCGTCCGTCGTCGTTGAAGAAGATGATGCCCGATTGCTGGCTCAGGTCGTGACTGAACAACTGCATCGCCGAGTTGATCCGCACATTATTGAGGCCCCAAATAGTGCCGGAGCCTTCCCACAACATGGTGAGTTCTGATGATGGGCCGCCAATGCCGGTGTCACCCAAGAAGTCTTGTGTTTCACCAAAATCGTCTTGTGAGCCAACGCCCACGATTTGTAACGTTTCTTTGTGTTCGAGAGCAAACTGCTCTACCTCCGCGGCATGGCCACGGCAGGTCGGTCAATGAGGCGCCCAGTACCAGAGCAGCACCGGGCGGTCACCAGTCACGACATCGGACAGTTGGACGATCCCGCCATCGGCGGTGTCGAGAAGCTGCGTCGTGGCTACATCGGCGGTGAGTTGGAGGGCCACTTGATTGCTCGTGGCTGCAGCGGTGGCAGCGCTGCTTTCCTCGGATGAGGGGCCTGCATCGCCACCGCACGCCGTGGCGAACAAAGCAAGCGAAGCGGCAAGCAAAACCATCTTGTGCGCCACGTTGCGTTTGGGATCTGTCACGTGACTCAAACTCCAGGTTGGGGGACGGGAGAGAAACCCTGACGGCCGCAAATCTTATTCCCAGAATTGCTGGTGTGACGTGTTTCACTCCACAACCGTTTCTCTACCAGCCAACTCGGCTGGCTCCCACGATCTATCGGCCGGCATTCCCGCATCATGACAACAAAAAAGCCCGGATTCGAAAGTGACGACCAGGCGATCTGCGGCACACTTTAGGCTTCGTTGAGAGCTGCTGCGTTCCCGCCCTGACTCGATTCACGAACTAAAATTGCACAGGACCCGGCCGTCACATTCCAACCCGGGCTTCCTTCACGATAGCGTGACAACTTCCGTTGCGGAACCTTCGGGTCCCACAACCAAGGAGGAGTGCGAGAGCGGCCGAACCGGCACGCTTGGAAAGCGTGTGTAGGGAAACTTACCGTGGGTTCGAATCCCACCTCCTCCGCTAAGCGTCCTGAAACTCACACACCGCATCGCCCGCAAACGTGTTGTGGCATATATCGGAGCCGCAGCTGCCCAGATGGACGAAACGCAGCGGCCGACTCCGCCTATCTGACGAGCGACGGTCATCCACCCGGGACGATACGGAGTTCCGCCGGCGGGTCGTCCGGGCGGCTCTGTGTTGTGCCATTGACGATCTATGGCTGGGTCGTAATGAGACGACATCAGCGAAACATCATGAATTATGCGACCCTGGATACAGCCAAGTTGCGGGGGTGCAGTCGACATGCAAAGGACCGAAACAGCACAGAGCGAAGCAAGCGGACGCGGAGCTGCGCCAATCGTCGGCGAAGCATCATGAGGTGGATAGCTGCCGCCGGTCTCGTCGTATCGGTACTGGCGCTTCTCGTTGCGCTCGCTCTTGCACGGCATGACTCACGTCGTGCGAACTCGAAGATCTCGACCCATCCGAGTTCGATCAAAGGGACAGCAGCTTGTGGGTCGAGGCAACCGACCTCGGTCTCTACGTCAACTACAGGGGCCACCAGGTGACTTTGGCGGGACCACTCGTTGCGTCAGACCTACCAGAGGGGCAGGACCCAGCGGCCGAGCCCGCGGAAGAATCGGTTCAGGGTGAAGAATCGACCGCCGAGCCCGAGATCATGGACGATTCGGAGCACGACGTGGACGGAGATCAACAGGATGCCGGCGTGGGTGAGGCCGCTGAGTTCGCGGACCCAGACGAGAGCAGCGACGCTACGACTGATCACGTCGCCGGAGAACCAGACGCCGAGAAGGCTGACTCCGACGACAAAGACGTAACGGAAAACGAAGCCGCCGCCGTGGGTGTGACCGCTGCTGCAGCAGCAGTCGCCCTCGCCGCAGCCCACGTTGCGGCCCAAGATACCCGGTGGGACAACATCCAGGCGATCCTGCGGGGCCAGCACATCGACCTGCCTCCGTCTGATGACACCGGGGCGCAGCAATACACCCGACCAACGAATACGCCGGCGACGATCTAGGCAGCGAGCGGGTACAGGACGCTATAGACCCGTTCCCCCCAATGTTCGAGAACGCGTCATCGACATCGTCGAAACCCGTCAGCGCGACGAAGCGTTCGCTGACACCATCGAGCGTGCTCGCGCCGCACTAGCTGGTCACGACCCGTGGGCGTACGGAGCCGATGAAGAGTTCGCTGCAAGCCGCGGCGCCCGACAGGCACTCGACGAGCTTTCGCCCGATGTGGCACGCGAGGCGAGACAGGTCCTGCAGCAGCACCTAGAGGCAGACAACCTCGCCGCCCGGGAGGCGCAGGCGCGCACAACACTCGATCCATCGTGGGAAGAGCTCGACGCGATCGAACGTTCCGCCGGGGTGCAAGATGCGGTCGCCGGGCTGCCCCCTGATGTTGGCCGCCATCTCGAACAGCGGTTGCGTAACGGTATAGAACACGAGCTGGTCAGTGCTACTCTCGACGACGCTAGGCAGGACTTAGCCGAGATCGATCGGGGTTCGCACGATCTGTCGGAGGCCGTTCGTGATGACGAAGGCGTCCAACGGGTCCTGGAGGCGGTTCCGACACATCGTCGGGCCGAGCTTGAGGCCGAGTTGGTGGGGCGACTTGAACGCGAGCGCATCTGGAGCGAGACTGCCGCAGTTCGCGCTGCCCTAGAGGAGCAGCAAGCATTGGTGCTGCTCGAGCAAGCCCTGGGAGCAAATGATGCAGAGCGCATCGACCACATCCTCGACCAGCTTCCCGAGGCCAGCCGGAACGCCGTTTTTGAACGCGCTACGAGCGGTGAGCGGGTCGATCTCGACGAGATGCGATGGATGCACCCTTCGAGCGGTCTACCTCCCCCGGACCTGCTGCCTCCGCCCAAGACGGACTTGGGCGCAATCCTGTTCGACAGCCCCGCGGTGGACGACATCGTCGAGGGCCTTCCGAGCGACGTGCGTCGACAGGTACTCGAGCGGGCTCAGGCCGAACTTGAGGCCGATGTCCGCCGGGCCGCGCTCGAGCGGGCACAGGTTGCCGCTGGCGAACTGGATCCTCGCGTCGCAGACCCCGCGGAGGTGCTCCGCTCTGACCAGCAGGTTTTCCAGGTGCTCGATGCCCTACCGAGGGAGATGCGTGCCGACGTCGAGAGCCAACTCGTTGCGACCATCGAAGAACAGCGGCTCAACGACGCTGTTGACGCAGCCCAGCACGCAATCGAGTTGGATAGGGCCGAGGCAGCCGCCCGGGATGCTGCAGCCGCCGGCGATCTGCATACGATGCAATCGATCCTGCATCGCCTGGACCCCGCCGATGCCGAGGCGGTCGGCGACGCCGTGCGAGCGGACATTCCAGCACGCCCCTGACTACCGTCGTGTAGTTGAGCTAGGTCCACGAGATCCTGCTGCGGGGTATCGCCACTCACTCTGGCGTAACGACAGAGCAACCGCCTGCGGTCCATCACCTCTGCTTCCACACGGTGTTTACGTATCGGCTGGTTCGCTTCGCTCGAAGATCAAGAGGAGCTGGCCGGTTTCGACATGTCCGCCAACTTCCACACGCACTTCGGCAACAACGCCGTCGGCAGGTGCGTTCATATGGTGTTCCATCTTCATCGCTTCGAGGACGACCAGTGTCTCCCCTGCTACCACGGTGTCGCCGGGCTGCACCCGAACGTCGAGCACCGTGCCAGGCATGGGGGCGACGAAACCTCCGGCCGGGCCACTTGAACTCGGCGGAACAAACCGTGGAATGAGCTCGAACGACTCGGTCCCGCTCTGTGCTTGGACATGAAGCATGTCACCACTTCTTGTGACGGCAGAGGTGGAACGCACACCGCTGATCTCGATATCAATACCCGTCTCGGACCAGTCGTGGACGAGACAACGTTGCCGTTCGCCGTCGACAGCACGGATGGAGAACGAGCCGTCGCGCTGCACGCGATAACTAACGTCGATGGCCTCGCCGCTACCCCGATGCTTAAGCACCACCCGTTCA
>DNHM01000495.1:3838-11318 GCA_003485885.1 Acidimicrobiaceae bacterium | reverse complement strand
CCCAGACGCAACGCCTGGTCCGACGGCAACGCCTGACCCAGACGCAACGCCTGGTCCGACCGCAACTGCAGAGCCATAGGCCCCGGCTGTTGACGTAGTTTGACTGTCTGTCGACCGGGAACCGCGACAGTTTGGCGCGCTTATACGGACCAAGCGTCGTCCAGCTCGTCAAACATGCGCAAGAACACTCCAGACCGGACCTTTGGCGTGAAGTACGTGGATTTGGCGGGCATGATCACGTCGCCCTCAGCGACCGCCATCATGTCTTCGATGGCCACTGGTGGCACGAAGATCGGAATCTGGTCGTGTGCAATAGCCTCAGCCTCGATGATGGCAAACGGTTCAATATCTGGGGTATACGCAGTCTGGTAGGAACCAAAACGACCGACAATGCTCTCGAGGACCTCGCGTTCGAGCACCACCGGGTCCAACGAACCCAGCAGAATCGATGCCCCACCTTCGACGGGACGTTCATCGAAATGAACGAGGTGGCGTTCGCCCCCCAACACTATGGCCACCTGACCAGGAGCGACGGTTGCCACGTCGGACACTGTTTCGACGCGGAACCGACGTTGGATAGCCAGGAGAATGTCGGCCTGGTCCACGTCGTCGTCCAACGTGAGTAGTCGATGGAAGCCAACCAGATGCAGAGACTGCTCAGGAAAGACCGTGGTCAGCACCGGTAGCGACACGCCTTGTGAATCGAGTCGCTGATTGGCTGCTGAACGATGATGCCCGTCAATGATGAAAAGTGGCTCGCCCCTAAGCCGATCCATGATGCGGTGTTCGGCCTCGACGTCGTTAATGCGCCACACCGTTTGCTGCAATCCGTCGTCGCCGGTTATGTCCAGGACCGGTTCGGTGTGGGTGACAGCATGGAGTTCGCGTTCCAGGCTGCCGTCGTCGCGCACCGCGCAGGCAATAGGGCTCGACGCAGCTTTGACGGTCAGAAAGTGCGTCGCCAACAGGTCGGCGCGTTCAGCCCGGGTCGATTCATGCGGCTTTGCCACGGACCGGTAGTAGTCACTTGGCACTTCGCAGACGAGCCCGCACTGCGCATGTGCGCCATCGACGAGGCGATACGCGTAGAACGCCGGCGCGCCGTGTGAAACAAAGAGCTCGCGTTCGAGCAAGCGCTCAAGAGCAGCCCGACCGCGAGCGACAAGGGTGGCGTTGTCGATCGTTGCGGCGTCGGGTTCGTCCTCGGCCGACCTGGTGACGTGAAGATAGGACAATGGGTGATCGGCGCGGAATTGTTGACGCTGGGTAACGCTGAGAGCGTCATAGGCAGGTGACACCACGTCATGGGCACTGTCCTGGCGAACGACCTGGCCGCGAAAGGGTTGAAGACCCGTCATCGGGGAACCTGCACGTGACTACCTCGCTGTATTGGCGCCATTGTGCAGAATCGAGCACGAACAGCATTCCCGTCTCGGGGTGCGTCAGTATGCCGCGACGAAACCTGTCGGCGTTGGGGGCCGTGAATGGGTTGCGTCGAGACGGGCATCGAGCTCCGCACGCCGCGGCGCGACGGACCGACTCCAGGGCTGCAGCGGAAGCGACTAGTTCACGATCAGAGTTTCATCAGCGTCGAGAGGCCACCAGATGAGTTCTAGGGCGACCCAAAGCAGCCGTGACCTGGCGTAGAAGAAGAGTGGCAGCAGGACAGAGACCGCCAACGCTGGTAACAGAATCCGAGTGACCGAGGCCTCTCCCCCAGTTGCGATGAATCCAACAATGATGACCGAGAAGAGCACAACGAAGGCCAAGATCGTGTTCAACCCGATCCCACCGATGAACGAACCGACCTGACGCTCCAAGTCGAGGTCGCAGGTAGGACACCGGTCATATACCTGAGCGGGATGACGGCTGATTTCCCTCGAGCCACACACTGGGCACCGCCTTCGCAACGCTCGAAGAATGGAGGGAGCTCGTCCGGGTTGGATCGCTCCGATGGTCACGTGTTCGACGGTACTCGACCGGACCCCGAACAAGTGTTCTATACTGCAGGTTGTGGTTCTGACCGACGTCGACGCACCGGTGTGCACCAACCTGCAGGCGGCCTTGCAGTCATCATTGTTTGGATCGGCGGAGTTGCGTTGTGGGCCAATAGGTCCTCCGACGGACCGACTCGACAGCTCGTCATCGATCACGTTTGCACCCGGATGGCTCGATGGCAGCGACGTGGTCTTCGATCGCCTACGCGACGACTTGCCATGGCGGGCAATGGAGCGCCCCATGTACGACCGCATCGTGCCGGTGCCCCGTTTGATATGCACCGTCGACATTGGTTCGCTCGGCGGCACGCACCCCTTGCGGACAATCACCCACGCGCTCGAAAAAGGCCTCCATGCTCGTTTTTCGTCAGTCGGGGTGAATTATTATCGGACCGGCCAAGACTCTGTCGCGTGGCATCGAGACAGCATTTACAAGACTCAACGGCCATCGACGGTAGCCCTGGTGTCGTTGGGTAGCCCTCGCACCTTGGCAGTGCGCGCCCATGCGCAGTACTGCTCAAAAACCGCAGAAACAACAGGAATAACACCAGTAACACGACGTCGTTGGCGATTGGGGCACGGCGACCTGCTGGTCATGCAAGGACGATGCCAGCGTGACTGGGAGCATTGTGTACCGAAAGAGCGAGCCGTCGGCCCGCGGATCAGCCTCGCGTTTCGTAGCTAAGAACGAGCCGAGGGTCCACGTACTGCGCCTGCAGGGGTGCCACCATTGAGGGCTAGTCACAAATTAGAGTGACGATCGCGGGCGGTATCCGGAGGTCTGCAGTGAGAAAATTCAGAGTTACGTTCTTCTTCTTAACAGTCGCGTTGGCGTTAAGTGGATGCGGAATATTGGGAGGAAGCGACGGCACGGATGTGACCGTCGCGGAGGATGTCGCGGCACAACCAACGGTCAACAATGTCCAGTCTGTGCCCGCCCAAGGTTCCGGATCCACGACCGACGGCGGCGAAGCGGGTTCAGCTGATGGGGCACTTCCCACGGCGGTGACCCTGCCCACAGCAGCACCCACGCCTGAACCAACCGTGGATCGCAGCCAACCAACCACCTACATTGTGCAGAGCGGTGATGTCTTGGGACTCATCGCTGAACGCTTCGATGCTGACATTGCGGAATTGCGCCGGGTGAACGGTCTCGATGGCAACCTCATCCGAGTTGGCCAAGAACTCACCATCCCCGCCCTCGATGCAGCCACTGCAGCAACGTCAGTGCCTTCATCGACGACAGCGCCATCGGGCCCGGTTACGTGCAGCTCTGCCGCAACCGGTCACTGCGTCCAGCCGGGCGAAAGCCTGCTCGGTATCGCTCTGAAATACGACGTAACGGTCGAGGCGCTGCGAGCAGCGAACCCTGGCGTATCGGGGGATCTCATCAAATCGGGAGAGGTCCTGAATCTTCCAAGCGGCAGCACTAGCCCGACACCTGCCGCAACTTCGGCGCCGTCGAGTCCCGATGGCACCCCGGTTCCAACGGTCACCGTCGGCCCACTGAACGATGCTGACTGTAAGGCTGCGAACCCTCAGTTTCCGTACTTCCACGCAGCCGACGGTCTGTGTTACGCCAACCAAATCGGTGCGACCGCCGTACCGACCGCAGTCGGAAGCGGCGCCAACGACACGTGTCAGCCTGGTTTCTTCCTATGGGAAGACGGCCTGTGTTACCCAATTCCTGGTGTGACCGTCACGCCGACTGCGGGACCATCACCAGAATCAACCCAGGTATATCCTTACTATGGTTCTCCGCCTTGCCGCACCGGCTACGTGGTGCTGAGTACTGGCCTATGCTGGCCCGATACCGAAACTACGCCAGAGGTGCTGCCAACCCCCTAGGAAATGGTCGTCCCAGTTGCGTGTGACGAACCCAAAATGTCATGAGCGGGAGCAGTTGCTTCCTGGCGTTGGTCGGTGAAGCAAAGGCATAATCCGCCTACCTTGTCGCACACACATGTCCCCCGGGCTTGCGTTCGTAGCGAACAGACCGTGGATACTTGCAGGGGGTCGAGCCATGGTGCTCGGCCCTCTGACGTTTTGCGTCGCTGAGAGAGATGGCCCCTTTGAGTCACGTTCAGGGGTAGCGGCTGTGCTTGTATAGGGCCGTGTCCGCACGGCTAGCCTCCGCCACGAACCTCATTCGCGTTCCTCGCCGTCAGCGGGCGCCGCTGGCCGCAGTGGTGCGCCGCGTTGGTCTTGCAGTCCTGCTGGTGTTCTTCGTAGCCATGGTTGCCTGGATGAATGGCGACGGGTACGCCGATTCGGCCACCGGCGAGCAGGTCAGTTTTATGGATGCGCTCTATTACGCGTCGGTGACCGTCACCACCACGGGGTACGGCGACATCACTGCCGTCACCAGTTCCGCCCGCTTGGCCACGATCCTGCTCATTACACCCGCTCGTATCGTGTTCCTGATCCTTGTGGTCGGGACAACAGTCGAGGTACTGACCGATCAATCTCGCGAGTTTCTAGCATCACGTCGTTGGAGGCGCAAAGTGCACGATCACATACTCATTTGCGGCTACGGGGCTACCGGCCAGGCCGCTGCTGCTGAACTACTCAAGCGGGGCGAACAAGCTAGCGGTGTGGTCATAGTTGACAGCGATCGAGTCGCGATCGAGGCGGCAGAACGCGCTGGTTTTGTGACAGTCACTGGCGACGCCACCCGAAAGGCCGTGCTGCAAGAGGCCTGTGTTGATCGTGCCCGTTCGGTCGTAGTGGCGCCGAACCGCGACGACACCGCAGTCCTGATCACGCTTACCGTGCGCGAGCTCAACCCAACTGCCCATATTGTTGCGGGCGGGCGCGAACAGGAGAACCTTCATTTGCTTCGACAGGGCGGCGCCAATGAAGTCATCGACGCTACCGCAGCTGTTGGACGCCTGATCGGCCTGGCGACCACTACACCGGGCGCCGTCCAAGTGGTCAATGACCTGCTCGACTCAGGCACAGGCCTGGACCTACTCGAAGTCGCTCCGGTAGCTGGAGCGGGTGGTCTGCAAGCGCCCGATGGGACAACCATCGTGGCTGTTATCCGCGATGGTAAACGTGTGATCGCCCGCGACGTGGCTACTACCGAACTCCGGTCCGATGATTGGCTCATCGTTCTCAGCGAACCCCGTTAGCACGGTGCGAGGCACTAATCACTGACAGAGCAACCGGTGAGATCCGCCAGGTGGCACAACCTGAACCGGTGACGGCCGAAGGTGTCGTCGTCGAATGTGTCCCATGGGACTGGCCAACGGCATGGCCACCATCGACCCACGCTTCTGACAGCGGCGAGATGAGGTGCTCGTCGATCCGCAGGCGTGACTAGCTGCTACTCCTCAGCGATCGCAGCGGTAGAACTCGCATCGGTCACTCAACGCGGTCAACGGCCGAAGATGAGCGATGCTGGCGCGACCACAGAGACGATCGCTACAAACACCGCAAAACTAAGTACCGCCACGAAGATCGGTGCAAGGCCTAACGCCGCTCGACCTCTGCGTCGTGCCATACCCACAACGAGGCCGCCAACCATGCCCACGGCAAGTCCACCCATGTGGCCTCCGAGGGACACAAACGGCAGGAAGCTGAGCGCAACGTTGATAAGAATCAGAGGACCAACGCCGGTTTTCAAGACGTTGTGGCCGTTGAGCATCTGGAGTACAGCGGTCGCTCCCATCAGTGCGAACACGGCACCGCTCGCCCCGCCCACCTGGCTTTCAGGCTCGATGAGAAGAGCACCTAGTGATCCGCCGAGCACACCAGAGAAGAACAGGGCTGCAAAGGTCAGCGCACCGAACCCCCCCTCGATCAGTCGGCCGAGCTGCCACAACACCAACATGTTCATACCGAGATGAGCCATGCTGAAGTGGATAAAGCCGGACGTGAAGACGCGGTACCACTCTCCCTCGAACACCAAACTCGGGCGGTACAGGGTGAGGTCGCCGAGTCCCGAGGTCAGGACGCCGCCGACTCGCTGGTCGCTGGTCCCCAAGACCCACGAGCCATCGACTCCGGTGTCATAGAAGAAGATCGAGGCACACACGGCGATGATCAGCGTGGTCACTACGGGAAGATGTGCTCTTTTCGCTGCAATCGCTTGGTTGGAAGCGCCGCTTTGCTGCGTGGCTGGCCCCGGCGGCGGTAGCTGCGCTGGTGCTGAATGCGAGCGCACACAGAGAGGGCACAGTGGGCCGGTAGCGCCCCGGTGGGTGCATTGCGGGCAGATCCCTCGAACACACGAACTGCAACGCAGCGTCCCAACCCGATCGGCGTGGATAACACACACCCGGTCGGTTGAAGGAAGAGTCACCGCGAGAGAGTAGCGACTAGGCCTCGCTAACAGTCTGCAGGGTCCCAAACGCCTACATTTGATCGAATTGGTGGTGATCGTTCCAATTTCAGGCCGAGTGCAATAACGTACACCGGTCCGCATGACACCGAGGGGAGAGATAGGTGACTGACTATTTCGCTGGTTTCGACATCGGTGGCACCAAGACACTCGCTCTCGTCGTGTCCGACCACGGTGAGATCGTGCACGAACGTCGAGAGCTACGGCCACACGGCCCCGAAGAGACGGTCGACCAATTGTGTTCGCTCGTCTCTGAGGTGCAGGCCGACGCCGGCGTTGCTGTGTCAGCGGTCGGTATCGGTATTGCCGGAGCTATCAGTCGTTCCGGTTCCGTCCAGTTTTCGCCAAATATCCCTGAACTTGTCGATTTTCCACTCCGCGATCTGCTGGCCGGTTGTGTCGACCTTCCCACGATCGTCGACAACGACGCTACGGCTGCCACCTGGGCGGAACACCAGCTTGGCGCTGGTCGGGGCGTCGACGACCTGCTCTATGTAGCGCTTGGAACAGGGATCGGTACCGGGTTCGTACTTGATGGCCGTATCTATCGAGGTGCCCATGGTTTTGCTGGCGAATCGGGTCATATCGTGATCGATCGCCATGGTGGGACCCACATCAGTGGTGTCAGAGGCCCTTGGGAAATGTATGCATCTGGCAGTGGCCTTGGCGCACTTGCTCGTGAATGGGCGGTAGCCGGTCGCCTGCCTGCGGTGATGGCGGCCGCAGGGTCCGCCGACGCAATCCGGGGCGAACACGTAAGCGGTGCGCTTGCGAACGATGACCCCGACGCACATGCCCTGCTTGATGTCTTCGCATCCGATGTCGCCGTTGGCATGACCAACCTCATGTACGTCCTTGATCCGGCACGTATCGTGCTTGGCGGCGGGCTCGTCGATATCGGCGAACCACTCCGGGCTCGGGTACAGCACTGGGTTGACAAGACCACACTCGGTGGTGCGTTTCGTCCCCATGTGCCGGTTGTACTTGCAGAGATGGGTTCACGATCTGCTGCTCTGGGCGCTGCAATGTTGGCTAGGGCACTGGTCTCCTAAGAGAACGACGCCGGGCCGACCGGTGTTCACCCACGATGAGACGGGTGAACCAGCCACGAGCACTCGCTCCCGTTTGGTCATGTGTT
>DNHM01000495.1:0-3710 GCA_003485885.1 Acidimicrobiaceae bacterium | reverse complement strand
GGCACTGGAAATGCGACGCTTCAAGAACATCCTGTTCTGCCCCTTAGGCCACAAGGACAACGCGGCTGCACTACGTCGAGTCGCAGTGCTTGCGGATCACAATCATGCGAACCTCACCATGTTTGGGGCTGTTGCCGCGCCAACTCGGCTCCAGCGGCTCCTTCACAACGCAGAATTTGAACAGAACCTGATCGAAGCAGAAGGGGCCGCGCTCCACAAACGACTCACCCGCTACCGCACGACAACAGACCAAAGTGATGTTGAGACAATCGTTGTGGTTGGCGACCCGGCCCAAAGCATTGTCGAACAGGTGCTTCTCTCCCACCACGATCTCGTGGTTGTCACCACCGATCAGAACGACGACCATCCTGGGGCGCTGAAACGACTCCTGCGCAAGTGCCCATGCCCGGTATGGGTCCTTCGACCAACTCGGGCCCGCACCCAACGGATTCTGGCAGCTGTCAACCCCGACCCGACCGAGCTTGATCTGAACACCACGGTGCTTGAGCTGGCAGCTTCGCTGGCCGAATTCGACGCATGCGAACTCCATGTCGTGCACGCCTGGGAGTTGTACGGCGAGACGACAATGCGTCACTCCGCCTTTCTGCGCATACCACCCGAGGAAGTCGATGAGCTACGTATAAAGGAAGGCCAACATCGTGAAGCAGCGCTCAATGAGTTGATGCAATCCACCACAATTGGTGACCATCGCTGGAAGACCCATCTCCTTCACGGCAGTCCGGGTGTCGTCATCCCTAACCTCGTCCCAAAGGAGCGAATCAACATGATCGTGATGGGAACAGTCGGGCGCTCCGGAATCGCTGGCAAGGTGATGGGTAACACCGCTGAACAGATCCTCGACCACGTCAGGTGCTCGGTAATCGCAGTGAAACCAGCCGAGTTCATTTCCCCTATCCCGGTGCCTGACCAATGACTAGCCTCGGCCAAACCAACCAAAGCCATCGCCCCGATGAATGCCATCCTGGCCCCTTCCGGACGGTACTTACCGGTGGACCCGGCGGTGGCAAGACGACCGCCGCCGACCTGTTTCGACGAGAGATTGGCGACAGGGTCATCGTGGTTCCCGAGGCCGCAACCATGCTGTTCGCGGGCGGGTTTCCGCGCCCGACTGAGGCAACCGCAGCACGCTCTGCCCAGTGCGCGATCTTTCACGTACAACGCAACCTCGAAGACATCCAAGCAGCCAACTACCCAGAGAGACTCCTCCTGTGTGACCGAGGGACCGTGGACGGCGGTGCCTATTGGCCGGACGGGCCCGATGACTACTACGAATCGGTTGGTACCACTCATCAAACCGAACTCGCACGTTACGACGCCGTTATCTTCTTCGAGACCGCAGCGTTGGGTGGCCATGGCTTCGAAAGTGAGAACTGTTTCCGCACCGAGTCCCAGCAACAAGCCATCGACTTAGACGGTCGGCTGCGCGAGCTTTGGCGGCCACACCCCCGCTTCACATACCCCACAAGGCATCGTTCTTTGAGAAGATGACTATTGGTCTCACTGTCCTAGACGACGTAGTGCAGCAACTCCCCCGTCAAACCAACGCCACGCTACCAACCTGATCTCGGGCCTTTCTCGGCCATGACTTGGGCCCACGAAGAGAACAAGGAGTCTCATGAGCTACAAGGTGCATCGTTTAGATATAAACATGGAGACCGATGGTGCCAAGTTGGAAGCGTTCCTGAATCAGCTTGAGGGCGAGGTTGTGTCGATCATCCCCAACATCAAGAAGAGCACGCTTGCGCAGATCTTCGGAGCAACCGGCAAGGTTGACTCCGTCCTTGTCGTTGAGCGCACGTAGCTGGCACGAGGTCGTCGCACCTGTCTGTCACGTTCGCTCGCGCAACAAAGCCGAAGGCCTGACATTGTCGCCTTTTTTACAGAACACTCCGTAGCTGGGTAAGCCGTGGAGCAGCGATGGAACGGAGGACGTCGACCTGCTCGTCTGAACTCACCTGGGTGACTTCGCGCCACACCGCACGGCCGGCCATAAAACCAGAACATCCGTGGGCAACTGCTTGACCGACCTGGTCGAGGTACTGCTCGAATGGCCCGCCGCCCGACAACATGACCCACGGTCGGTCCTGCAACGCGTCGACAAGCGACCCGAGATGGTCGTCGCCTGGCCATGCGACCTTCATGACGGTGGCTCCGAGCGGCATGGTGGCAGTAACGGCCGCAATCGTGCCAGGGCCATGTGGTTCGCCAGGGAAACCAAGCGGTTCAAGCAGCAGCGGAATGCCTACCCGTGCACATTCAGCGACTATCGAAGTGATCGTGTCGCGCTGGGCGGCGGCATGGTAGGGAGCGGACTCGGAGTAGTACGCCAACAGTTTTGCTGCCGACGCACCTGAAGCCTTTGCCTGTTCCACGCTCCAGCCCTCGAGCAACTCGACGGGTACCGACGACGGGTCGACAGAGTACCCCTGTGACTCAAGCGCGGCGGTGAATCCGATGCCGTCGGGTAAACCGTCAACAAGCTCAGGGATCGAGTATTCAGGCTCCAGCATGACACCGGTAGCCAAGCCTGCAAGTTCATCCAAGATCAGCTTCTTCAACGCCACGATCTCGGATCGGTCTACGGTCTCGGGCGCTTCAGGGTTGATGACCGCTCGCAGCGAGTCACGGTGATCGATAGCCAGAACACCAATGCGGGCGTTGTCGTCACACAGACCTGGAATCACGGTTTCACAACCGGAAGTTGCCAGGCACCACGGTCGTTGTCGGCCCAGGCTTCGTCGATCCACAGGTGGTCTTCGTGGAAACACGGCGGTGTTGTGCGGTCCTGGTCGTACAAGTCGCCGGCCAGATAGTTGAGGAAGTACATATTGCTGCTGGGGCACGCCACGGACGAGTGGTATCCCTTGGTCACGATCGCACATTCGCCATCATTCACCACCAGGGTCTCGTCGAACTCCTCGTCGGTGCGCCAGTTACGATGCATGGCAAATCCTTCGGCTGGATCCATGCGGAAGTAGTAGGTCTCTTCGAGATACGGCGAGCCGTCGAAGCCGTCATGACAATGAGGCGCCCAACCCGACCACGTACCGCGGGGTACATACACTTCGTACAGGATCAGTCGCTCGGCCGGAATCGGCGGTGCAAGTACATGGCTGATTTGGCGATACGCCGCTCCCCCGCCGCGTTGTTCGGTCTTCATCTCATCGGGTGTGAACAGTCGCACCGGATAGATGCCCTTTGCAGGGGCGCTGCCAATCGAGAACTCAAAACCTTCGTCACTAGTGATCTCAAGTGGCACACGAGGCGGCGCATACACGACCTCGGGCATCTGGGTGAAGACGCTCTCGCGGCTGATCGTGTAGCTCACGTCGCCCGCCTTGACAGTGCCCTTGCCCGAGAGCGGGACGATGGCTGTCTCCTGGTCATCGAGCAGCGACTGGTGGGACTCGCCTGGGCCAAGTTTGACGATCGCGAAACTCAGGTATTTCCACCCGGCGTTGCTGGGGTTGATGTCGAACTGAAGGCCAGTGCCACCGGTGGGGGTATAGACATGCTCTTGTTCCATGGGGTCTCCTTAGGAGTGGATCTCGTCGATGCGGACGGGGCGATTTTCGGCAAGCGAACGAGCCGCCGCCATTCCGATAACAAGTGGCGCACGCCCATCGGCGCCACTTACGGGACTGGGACCACCGGACTGCACGGCGCCGGCGAAGGCGCGCCACTGGTCC
>DNHM01000344.1 GCA_003485885.1 Acidimicrobiaceae bacterium | reverse complement strand
CCAACAATGGCTTCTAACAAAAGTGCGGCATGGCCGAGTTCGTCTTGGCCGATACTGGCAAAGGCCAGGTCTTCTTCGAGGAACGGTGCAACGCCGATCCATTCAGTGTGCTGCTGGCCCATCAGGTGTTCATCGTCGGCGAACGCCAGAATGATGTCGCGTGCTGCCGGGCTGAGGTCAGCCATTGGTTTGGGTGCTTTCACGAAGCGCCTTGCGGCGGGCGGCAACGGCCTCACCGCTGTGGTGGCGGTGCGGCTTGGTTGCGTTTGGGGCTGTGAAGTCGCGGTCGGGGTGCAAGATGTTGTCGCGACGTACAACCCACAGCAAGTCGCCTTCGGCCCGGCGGACGTAACACTCTCGCGCCGATACCAAGGCGAGTTCGTCGTTGGCAGCCTCGAGCGCACCAACATGGCGGAATTCGTCGCGGCCGTCCTTCTTCAAAAAGACTTCGAACGTAGTCATCAGAGAGTCACCCAGTCACCAATCAACCGCGCATGACTTCGACGGTTTCGCCGCATCCGGTGCATGTGTGAACCGATCGGCAACGACTTGGACCAAACATGGACTGTTCGACGGTCTTGGACGCGCACAACGGACAGGTCGGAGAGCGTTGCCCGATCTGTACGGCAACCGTGAACTTCTTCTCGAGGCATGAGCGAGCCTCGTGGCTGATCCGGTCGGCATGCCATGCCGGCGACGACAGCCAGACGACGGTGCAGCTGGACACGTCGGCCACGTTCTGCACCGCAGTAACGACATCGTCGGCTATTACTGCCAAGGCTGGGCAACCTGAAAATGTCGGGATCAGGCCGATCTCAGCGGATCCGTTCTGCTGCACATGAATGGTTTCGAGTAGACCTAAATCGACGATCGAAATGCCTGGGTATTCAGGATCGTCGACCGAGGAGACAGCGCTGTGTACCTGGGCTTCGAGTCGCAACATGTCGAGTGGGAGGCCTTCTGCGACGGTCATGTCTTTGCCAACTCAGTCGTTTCGAGTGCGTGGCGGACCCATGCACTTTCTTCCCAGTGCGCAGAAGCCTCGCCAATGCGGCGAGCGGAGTCGGGCCCGACGTTCGCAAATGTCTTCTTCAGCGGCTCCCAGTCGATGGGTCCAGCAACCCAGCGATCAGTGTCTTCGTCGAAGCGCAGGCCAGGGTCAGGAATCGTGAAACCGTAGCTCTGCAGCATGGGTACAAACTTCTGCACCCACCGATCGCGGAGGATCTCGTTGCGTTCAGACTTAATGTGCCAACGCAGCAGCATGTCGTTTGGTTTCGAGTCGGGGCCAAACAACTGGAGTGCTGGCCACCACCAGTCATCTATTGCTTGTTGAAACATGTCGCGCTGCATCCTGGTGCCTTGGGCGATGCGCATCATGCGATCTTCGCCTAGCCGCATATGAAAACCCTCTTCGGCAATGATTCGCTTGAGGATGCGGCGATACGGGCCGTAGGAACAGTTTTTGAAGACTGCCTGCTGACTGGCGAGAGCGGCGGCGTCGACCAAGAAGGCTATGGCGACTTGGTGGCCCCATGTCTTGGCCCGGTAGTGAAACACATTGTGAAAGCGGCTCTTGCCAGCGTAGAGATCTTCGATCATCTCTTGGCGAGTCTTGATCGCCATGTCAGCAGCGACCATGTACAGAAGGTGCGCGTGGCCAAACTCGTCTTGGGTCTTGGCGATCACCGCCATCTTGTGACGTAACCCTGGCGTGCGCGGTATCCAATCGCGTTCGGTGAGCCCACCCATCTGTTCGCTGTTGGCATGTAGCTCGATGAACCTGAATACGGCAATGCGGTATTCGTCTGGCATGGCATCGTCGGGTTCGACGATGCCTCCCTGGTTCAGGAACGCTTCGAAATCGTCCATCGACGACCAGCTCCGTGGCATAGGGAAAACTCTACGCTGTTTGTGGTCCGCGATGTGTTTTCGACGTTAGTCAGCTCAGCGGCTTGCCGTGTGAATCCGCGTCGGTGGCGACATGCATCGTGGACAATGTCTCGTCCGGGAGCATCAACTACTCGAACTCCTCGAAGTCGCCGAAGTATTCGAAGTCGGTGAAGGTGGCGGCGCCACTGATCTGAGCGGATGGCAGCGAAACAGAGGCATGATGGACTTGGGCTCGGGTCCGTTCGGCTTCCGCTTCTGCAATCAACTCGGCTGTGTGATCATTACCAGCGTGAACCAGTTCGGCGCACGCTTCGTGTCCCGAAGCCGTGAGCTGATCGACTTGAATCTGGGCGCTCGATTTGATTGAGTCGGCAGCCATTATCGCTTCTTTGGTCATTGCAGCAGCCTGCTGATTCGCAGCCGAGATAATCGCGTTCGCTTCAGCCTTTGCTTCTCGCCGCATTCGTGCGGCATCGGAGTCTGCCTTGTGCAACGTGGCTGCAGCATTGCGCTCAAGTTCTGCAGCCGTGCGGCGAACATCACTGATCTGGGCTTCGACTTCACTTTGGGCCGCAGCCCGTCCCCTTTTCGCCGCGGTGGCCAGCGCCTTCGAGAACCGGTCTTGTGCTTCTATCTTGAGGTTCTCGATCGCCGCCAGCTTAGTTTCGCTCTGGCTATGGGCATCTGCGAGAAGCGCGTCGGTCTGGGCCACGCTGCGTTCCCGTAGTTCGGCCGCTTTCGCCATGGCCTTCTCGTGCGTAGCTTCCGCAGCCTGTTCAGCTTCGATGACCTTGCTGGTCGCGAGCTGTACGAGCGAGGTGACCTTGTCCTTTGCTTCGTCCTCGATATCTCCAAGGGCAGTCACTGCATCAGAGAGCATCCCTTGGGCTTCGGCCCTTGCCTGTTCGACGAGTTCTTCAGCTCGTCGCTCGGCGTTTTCGATCAGGAGTCGCGAGTCGTTGATCGCTGCCTCGGCTACTTCGGTGGCCTTGAGTTTGTAGGCGGCGCGTTCTTCCTCGACTGCTTCACGCGCAGCCCGTTCAGCATCTTTCCGTATGAGGTCGACAGCCGAGTCGGTCTCGGCCATCATGTCGAGTTGGCGTTGCTCGGCGACAGCAACGATGAACGCGGCCTGTTCCAGGGCAGCCTCGATCACCTGCGCAGCTTGTTCATCGGTTTGGCTGACGGTCGCGGCTGCCCGCCGTTGTGCGCTGTCGAGCAGCGCCTGCGCCTGGGCCTGAGTCTGTGAGAGCAGGGCTGCAGCCTGGAGGCGGATGGCGCTTGCTTCGTCGATCGCTTTATTGAGGTCCACGTGAGGATCCAGTGTCGGTTTGGTTGCAGGTTCGTCGACCAAGGGGGCGAGGTTGGCTGGGGGGCCCGATGGTGGGGCGAGGTTAAGTGGGGGACCGACAGGTATTTCAGAAGCGACAAGGGCGTCAAAGTAGGCAGGGACATCGATGCCGGCGGTGGCGTCGGCTTCGTCCACGGCGGCACGGAGGCCAATGTCTGTGTCTGCCTGGGTTGGGTCGCGGTGAGGGGCGACCTCCAGCGTGCTGGCATCAGGTTCCGCTGTAA
>DNHM01000212.1 GCA_003485885.1 Acidimicrobiaceae bacterium | reverse complement strand
GAGCGACGGGGCAAGACGTGTGAGCAGTGCTCGGGCGCGGTTCTCGAGACTGTCGGCGGCTAGCCGCATTCCCAGCCCGAATTCGGCATTGTCTTCGAACAGCGAGTTGGCCCACGCCGGTCCTCGGCCGTCATCGTTCGTTGTCCACGGGGTCGTTGGAAGGTTGCCGCCATAGATCGACGAACACCCGGTCGCGTTGGCGATGACCGAACGGTCGCCGAACAGTTGGCTCAACAGTTTGAGATACGGCGTCTCGCCGCAACCGGCACAAGCGCCAGAAAACTCGAACAGCGGTTGGGCCAGTTGTGAACCCTTGATTGAGGTGAGTTTGAGCGTGGTGCGATCGGCCTCGGGCAACATCCGGAACAGGTCGAAGTTCGTTCGTTCCTCGTCGAGATGGTCACCGATGGGTTCCATGTTGATCGACTTGTGTTTGACCGCGGTCTTGCTGTGGGCCGGGCATATCTCGACACAGACGCCGCAACCGGTGCAGTCATCGGGCGCGACCTGGATGATCATTCGTTCACCCTCGGGCCCCTTCCATGGTTTGGATTTGATGGTGCCGGAGAGGTCTCGCTCGGACGCGACCTTCATACGGATGGCGGCATGAGGACACACAAGGGCACACCGGCCGCAGTCGATACAGATGTCAGGATCCCAGATCGGGATCTCGGAGGCGATGGTGCGTTTCTCCCACTTGGACGTTCCTGTCGGGAAGGCGCCATCGACGGGTAGCGCACTTACGGGCAGCAGGTTGCCTTTGCCTTCGAGGATCGAAGCGGTGACCCGCTGCACGAAAGCAGGAGCGATGGACGGCACCCGTGGGGCTGCGTGGGTCGCCAATATGTTCTCGGCCGGAACCTCGACCCGGCACAGGGCATCGAGTGCCTGGTCGACCCCGGCGATGTTGCGATCAACAATCATCGCTCCCCGCTTGCCATAGGTCGACTGAATTGATTGTTTGATGGCTGCGACGGCTTCGGTGGTCTCCATCAGATCGGTCAGTGCAAAGAAACACGCTTGTAGCACGGTGTTGGTTCGGCCGGCGAGGCCGACGTCGGCAGCGATCGCATCTGCATCGACTACCCAAACGGCAAGATCCTTCTGCTGAATCATGCGCTGGTTTTCCGTGGACAAGTGGCGCCACAAATCGTCGGCGGAATGTGATGCATTGAGCAGCAGCGTCGCTCCTGGCCGTGCACGCTCGAGCGCATCGCTGCGGTCGAGCAGCGGAAGCCGGTGACAGGCAACGAAGTCGGCCGCTGCGACAAGATAGGTGGACTCGATCGGATCGGGTGAGAACCGCAGATGAGACACGGTCATCGACCCGGACTTCTTCGAGTCGTAGACGAAGTAACCCTGGGCGTATCGGTCGGTGTGGCTGCCCACGATCTTCACCGTGTTCTTGTTTGCGCCAACGGTTCCATCGCTTCCGAGACCGTAGAACAATGCTCGTAGCGTGGTCTCGGGTTCGTTCCATGTTGGATCGACAGTGACACTCAATCCGGTCACGTCGTCGGTGATGCCAACCGTGATGTGGCGTCGGGGTTTGGCCCGGGTCAGCTCGCCGAACACGGCCTCGACCATGGGTGGCGTGAACTCTTTCGATGACAGTCCGTACCGGCCGCCGATTACCAACGGTGGCGGGCCTTCCCATGCTTCGGCGAGAGCGGCGACGACATCAGTGTATAACGGTTCGCCCACGGAACCAGGTTCCTTGGTCCGGTCGAGAACCGCGACGGATTGCACGGTCGACGGGAGTGCCTCGACGAAGGCCTGCGTGGCGAACGGGCGATATAGCCGCACCGTTAGCACACCCACCTTGCGGTCCTTGTTGTGCGGGGCACACAGCCAGTCGTGCGCCGCTCCAACCCCAGATCCCATAAGCACCATGACGTGTTCTGCGTCGGGAGCGCCGCGGTAGTCAAAGAGGTTGTAGCGGCGGCCCGTTTGTGCCTCGAAGGTATCCATCGCCCGCTGCACTGCTTTGGGCACAGCCATGTGAAATGGGTTGGCTGCCTCTCGAGCCTGGAAGAAGACGTCGGGATTCTGGGCCGAACCCCGCAGCACCGGTTGGTTCGGATCGAGTGCCCGACGGCGTTGAGCACGGACCAACTCGTCGTCGATCATGGCATCGATCGTCGACGGGTTGAGCGCCGTAATCTTGGCGACCTCGTGGCTGGTACGAAACCCGTCGAAGAAGTGCAGGAAGGGCACGCTGGTTGTGAGTGTGGCCGCATGAGCAACCAGCGCCAGGTCTTGTGCCTCCTGGACCGAAGCTGATGCGAGCATCGCCATGCCGGTCTGACGTACCGCCATGACATCGCTGTGGTCACCAAAGATGCTGAGCGCATGGGTAGCGACGGATCGAGCGGCCACATGGATGACCGCAGGCGTCAGCTCCCCCGCGATCTTGTAGAGGTTGGGGAGCATCAGCAGTAACCCCTGCGAGGCGGTAAAGGTTGTCGTCTGCGCTCCTGCAAGCAGGGCGCCATGTACCGCCCCGGCTGCTCCCCCTTCGCTCTGCATCTCGATGACTCGGGGGATGGCACCCCACCGATTCGTTCGCTCACCCTGGGCCCATGTATCGGCGAACTCGCCCATGGGAGAGGCCGGGGTGATCGGATAGATCGCTATGACATCGGACAGTGCATAGGCGACGCGCGCAGCCGCTTCGTTTCCATCTAGCGTGAGTTCTGCCGGGTCCCGAATCGTGATCGCAGCCGGGCTTGTTCGGATCCCGACAGCTGCAGCGTCGGAACCGCTCATCGTATGTCCAGCTTCG
>DNHM01000022.1:187-3473 GCA_003485885.1 Acidimicrobiaceae bacterium | reverse complement strand
GGCGCCGACCACTTCTTCGGCGCCCGACTCTCCAACCTGATCGACCGCTTCAGCGCCTTCATCGCGAAACCGACCGGCGAGTAGCGAGTTCGCTCATTTTGTCGATCAAAGGCAAAGAGCCGAGGACCTCACCCGGGTACATTACAAAACACAACAAACCACATTGCCCAAAAACAACTTGCCCACGTAGCTCAGTCGGATAGAGCGGGGACCTCCTAAGTCCTAGGCCGTCGGTTCGATTCCGGCCGTGGGCACTACTAGATGCAGGACACAGCATCGTCATGCGCGTGTCGGGACCGTCGATTCGGGTGTGACGAGACGAGCCTCGAAACGCTGGGCTGATATCCACGGCGCACATGCCCGGTTAGCCGCCGATATGGCTCATCTCGACCTTGGTTGCCCGGGTCGTGAGGGAAGTTCGGGTCTCGGAGTACCGGTCAGTCCGGTAAGTCCAGATCTTGTTGACCGTTCGGTCGAGAACCTCGTCGTCGGCGCTTGTTCGGAGGACCTCACGCAGGTCGGTGCCACTGGTAGCGAACAGGCAGGTGTACAGGGAACCAGCGGCGGAAAGGCGGGCCCGGGTGCAGCCGCCGCAGAACGGCTCGGTGACTGAGCTGATGACGCCAATCTCTCCGGTGCCGTCGACATAACGCCACCGGGTCGCGACCTCGCCGGCGTAGCTGCGTGCAACCGGTTCGATGGGGAATGTCTCATTTATGGTCTCGATCAGGGCTTCGGCGGAAATGATGTCGCCGAGTTCCCAGCCGTTCGTCGCGCCGACGTCCATGTACTCGATGAATCGAAGGGTGTGGCCGGTGCCCTTGAAGTGACCCGCCATGTCGACCACCGAGGTGTCGTTCACGCCACGTTTGACGACCATGTTGATTTTGATCGGTCCCATCCCGGCTTCGGCGGCGGCATCAATGCCGTCCAGGACCTTCTGGACGGGAAAGTCGACGTCGTTCATTGCCATGAAGGTCGCGTCATCGAGTGAATCAAGACTGACCGTCACGCGGGTCAAGCCAGCCGCGGCCAGGGCTTCGGCTTTGCGCACCAGCAGGGCACCGTTGGTCGTGAGCGCCAGGTCGGTGATCTCGGGTATCGCTGCGAGTCTGGCGACGAGGTCCTCGATGCCGCTTCGTAGCAGCGGTTCCCCACCGGTGAGCCGCACCTTGGTGACACCGTGTCGGGCAAAGGATTTTGTGACGCGTTCGATCTCTTCGAAGCTGAGTAGCTCGGCCCGTTTCATGTACTGATAGCTGCTGTTGAAGACCTCTTTGGGCATGCAGTAGGTACATCGGAAGTTGCACCGGTCAGTGACCGAGATGCGCAAGTCTCGCACCGGGCGGCCCAGCTTGTCGATGGGAACAGCAGACAATGGTGCCCGTTCGGTGTGGTCGGTTGCGGTCATCAGTTGTTGCTCCCTGACTGATTTCTGTAGTTCGTTTCCATTGGTTGCACAACATGCAGCGGGCTGGTGTCAGCGTTGCTAGCCGATGACTTCGCGTAGAAGGGATCAGTGCCGGCGGCGTGGTTGGTGGTGTCGACGATTTTGGTGAGTTCGGGGGCTGCGCGACGGGCCATTGTTTCGAAGCCGTCGCGAAGCGTGGCCGTGGACGAAGCGCACCCTTGGCAACCTCCGCTCATAGCGATGGACAATACGCCGTTCGTCACCGCAACGACGGAGATCCTGCCCCCGTGGGCCGCGATCGAAGGATTCACTTCGCGATCGAGGAGCTGTTCGATCGCAGCGCGGACCTGTTGGTCATCGCGGCCTGAGTGGGACGGCTCCGCAATTGCGGGTCTTCCGGTTTCGAGGTGGGCTCGGATCTCGGCGCCGATCTGGGATCGAAGGCTTTCCCACGACGCCGAGCGTTCTTTGGTTACCGAGACCGTGGTGTCGGCAATGACAACGGCCGAGATTGCCTCGAGCGTGAGCAGGCGGGAAGGAAGAGTGAAGTCGTCGGTGGCTCGGCTGCGGTGGAACGCGAACGGACCACCGGGATGCACAACCCGATCGACGATGAACTTGCATGTATCGGGATCCGCAACTGAGGTCTCGGCACGAATTCGGATGGCCGACTCATGGGGTGCTTCAGACATCTTGGATCGTCTTGGCATCGTCTCGCTCTGCCATTGCGCGAAGGCTGTCGAAGGCATAGATCCCGGTGCTATGACCATCGGTCCATGCGACATTGATGGCGTAGTTGCCGACGCTGGTGATCGAACGTGGTGCGACGTCGACGGCGATGGTGGCGGGGTCGAGCAGTGCGCGGCCGCTCATCTCCTCGACACATGCCGCACATCGACAAGCCAGCCGCAGGTCTCGGACGTCGAGGTCGTCTTGACGGCCGTCTTCCCACAGCACGGACAGTGTCGTTCGGTCACGTTGAGCCAGTCCAACCGGCGTCGTCGGCGAGCCGTCGGGTCGGACCGCGACCACTGACCAAACCGGTGCGTCATTGTTGGTGTCCCAGGTCCACAAAAACGAGCCCAGCACTGCGGTGGTAAGCCCTTGGAGTTGCGTATCGATCGTGTCGGCAAGGGTGCGGTAGGTTGCCGCAGCAACGGACTCTGGACGTTCGATCACGATAGGTCGGCCGCCGTCACCGCCAAGAACTATGTCGGCGTCGAGTGGGATGGCACCCAAGAACGCGACGTCGAGGTCGGCGCTCATGTATTTGCCTCCGCCCTGACCGAACACGTCGGTGTCGGTGTTGCAGTGAGGGCAGGTGAAGGTGCTCATGTTCTCGATGATGCCGATGATGGGCACGTTGACGGTTTCGAACATTCGCAGGCCACGTCGAGCGATCTTCAGACTGACATCTTGCGGCGTGGTGACAATGACCACGCCGGACAGGCGCAAGCTTTGGGCAAGCGTCAGTTGGGTGTCACCGGTCCCTGGGGGCAGGTCGAGGATCAAATAATCGAGCTCTCCCCAGCCAACCTGAGCCACCATCATCTGGAGATACTTGGAGACCATAGGGCCGCGCATGATGGCAGGGTTGTCGTCGTTCCGCAGCAGGCCCATCGAGGCTGCCTTGATGCCATAACGCTCGGGGGGAATCATGCGGCCATCGGCTGTGGCCGAGGGCGGTTGATCAACGGGCAGGCCGAGCATGCCCGGGATGCTCGGGCCGAGGATGTCCGCGTCGACCAGACCAACCCGGCTGCCACTCTGAGAGAGCGCTATCGCAAGGTTCACGGCGACGGTTGATTTCCCAACCCCACCTTTGCCGCTGGCAACCGCGACGATGTCGCGTATCCCTGGCAGCTTGTTCCCCGA
>DNHM01000022.1:0-131 GCA_003485885.1 Acidimicrobiaceae bacterium | reverse complement strand
ATCTCGATGAAGATGCACTCGCCTGGGCATTCTTCGGCTGATTCGATGACGCTTTCGAGTCCGCCCTCGGGGATGCGAGCCATACCGGCTGCTCCGGCCGGGTTGGCAGTTCCGTCGAAGAGCTTCTCGGC
>DNHM01000068.1:6789-7524 GCA_003485885.1 Acidimicrobiaceae bacterium | reverse complement strand
CGAGCCGGAATCATCGTGGTTGCGCCCGATGCTGCACTCGGACTCGGCGGCCTGCGGCGAGCGCTTCGTTCGTCGCGTCCTGACTATGTCGTTGGCGATCGGCGTGGGCTGCTGCTCGTCAAGGCACTGCGTTTGCCCGCGACGCGATGGTCAGTCAACGATCTGATGCAAGGTGACCAGCATGCGCCACTGCCACCTGAGCCATCGCTTACGGACACGGCAGCGATTGTTTTCACTTCCGGATCAACGGGCCCTTCCAAGGGCGTCGTCTACACGCATGCCCAGCTCGAAGCCCAACGCGACGCGGTCCGAGATGCTTTCGAGCTCACGCGAGACGACAAGCTGGTGGTGGCGTTCGCTCCGTTCGCAGTGCTCGCTCCTGCACTGGGCATTCCATCGGTCGTACCCACGATGAATGTCACCAAACCCAGCAAACTCGTGGCGCAAACGCTGGCCGATGCAGCAAGGGCCATCGACGCCACGATCGTGTTTGCCTCGCCAGCAGTGGTCGCCACTATCGCCGCGACCGCGCCTGATCTCGACACCGTTGGCCGCAGTGCGCTCCAGCAGATCCGCTCGGTTGCGACTGCCGGAGCTCCGGTGTCGCCACAACTCCTCGTTGCAGCGCAGCCGGTGTTTCCCGCGGCCCATATCTTTACGCCCTATGGCATGACCGAAGTTATGCCGGTCACCATGGCCTCTGCCCGCGAAATTGGGGCGCGGGAAATTGGGGCG
>DNHM01000068.1:637-6691 GCA_003485885.1 Acidimicrobiaceae bacterium | reverse complement strand
GGCGTCGACGTTGTCATCTGTCCCGTCAGCGCTCCAACCGGCACCATGCCGGCACCGGTTGATGCCGACCAGCTGGGTGAGGTCTGGGTCCGAGCCGCTCATGCGAGCACCGGGTATGACCACCTCTGGTTCCAGCAGCATCATGCATTCGTTGGCGGCTGGCACCGAACCGGTGACGTTGGACATCTCGATACACACGGCCGATTGTGGATCGAAGGCAGGGTCGACCATCTCATTCACAGTTCGAGTGGCACCGTGGCCCCAGTACAGACCGAGCTCCAGGCCGAGACGGTTCCCGGCGTCGACCATGCAGCAGCTGTTGGCATTGGACCGATAGGCACCCAGCAACTCGCAGTGGTGATCACCGGTGCATCTATGAAGTCCGGCAGCTCCGCAATGGTGGCCGACCCGACCATCACCAAGGCGATACGAGCCGCGGTGAACGCCGACGTTGCCGCCGTGCTGGTAGCGCCGAGGATGCCCGTCGACCGCCGCCACAACTCCAAGATCGACCGCACCAAGGTCCAGCAATGGGCCGACGCGGTGTTACGCGGCGCCCGGCCACCGCGTTTATGAGAACCCAGTGTTTATGAGATCCCAGTGTCTATGAGATCCCAGTGTCTATGAAGCGTCTGGGCCTATGAGGGTTTTGGTGACTGGCGCGAGCGGCATGCTTGGCCGCTCGGTTGCACAGACGATCGAACGCAACGGCCACACCGTGACCGTCTTGCAACGTCGGCCGAGTGGGCTCACGTGTGCCGAGATCCTGGGCGACATCACTGACCACCAGGGGATACAAGCTGCAGTCAAAGGTCAAGATGCGATCGTCCATCTGGCTGCGAAGGTCTCGCCTACCGGCCGATGGTCTGACTTTTGGGATGTCAACGTAGAAGGCACCCGCAACCTGCTCGAGGCCAGCCGCCAGGCTGGTGTCACCCGATTCATCTATGTGTCGTCTCCCGCTGTCGCCAGTTCCGGTGCCGCCCACGTCGGTACGAGTGCGTTGCCTGCTGACCCCAGCACCACCAAAACGCACTACGCCCGGAGCAAGGCCGAAGCCGAACAACTCGTACTCACGCAATCCGGCAGCGACATGCTCGTCGCTTCGCTACGACCCCATCTGGTGTGGGGCCCGGGTGATGAACAGCTCGTAGCTCGGATCATTGGTCGAGCTGCGTCCGGCTCACTACGCCTGATCGGTTCCGGCGCTGCTCTGGTCGACTCGACCTATGTCGACAATGCCGCCGATGCCATCGCCGCATCACTCGAACAGGCCGAGATCATCGACGGTCGAGCCCTGGTCATCTCCAACGGCGAACCTCGACCAGTTGCTGAACTCCTGCGAGGGTTGTGCCACGCCGCTGGTTTCGAACTTCCTCTCCGAGGTGTTCCGACATGGGTGGCCAAGGCTGGCGGAAGCATGGTCGACGCTGCGTGGGCTGCAGCTCGTCTCACCAGGGACCCGCCAATGACTCGTTTCCTGGCCGAACAGTTGAGCACCGCCCACTGGTACGACCAACGCGAAACACACACTCTGCTGGGTTGGACACCAACCGTGTCCATCGACGACGGCTTCGGCCGGCTCGCTGCGTGGTTTCGCACGGGACAGGATCGCTGACCCGGACCTCACCCAAATGGTCGACATCTTCCCCACAGGAAGATGGCAGGTCATTCACCCCGTTTTTGTGACCTTGTGCCCTGCGCGAATGGTGTGGAACACGCCATGGTGAAGGGGTGAAGAACAAACCAAAACTCGCAGATGTCATGACCACCGACCCGGTGACGGTTCACATCGGTCAAGCAATCTCTGATGTGTACGGAATGCTGCAATCGCAATCATTCCATCATGTGCCAGTGGTGAATGGCGCCACGCCGGTCGGGTTGATCTCGGCTACCGACATCTTGAAGTTGGTCTACGACATTGAGGGCAGCGATGACCGTATGCTCCGCACGTTCCTTGACCACCAGTTCACGCTTGAAGACGCCATGTCTACCGAGCTGATCACGGTGAAACAAGACGAACCACTCCGCATCGCTGTCGATCACATGTCGAACGGTGCCGTACATTCCGTGCTTGTCGTCGACGACGGTGGCGACCTTGTTGGCATCGTGACCAGCACCGACTTGATCCAGCAACTGGGCGACCTGCTGTAGCTACCAGAGGGGGTGGGTTATCGGCACCGGCACCCATCCCGCTCTGACAGATATATCCGTACTAGCTGGTTTCCGAATTCGGTTTCTTGCTGAAACGGGGCAAGAGACCAACGACGCCATTGGGCGCCACCATGATCACGATCAGGAGCCCAAGGCCAAACGCCAGCGACGGGCTATCGAGTAAGCCCAGAAACTCGTTAAGCCACGGCAGTCCTACATAGATCACCGCGCCCACGACCGCACCCAACAAGGATCCGAGCCCACCGATCACTGCGGACGTGTACAGCTTGAGTGAGAACGTCCAGTCGTAATCATTCGTGTTCAGATACGGATCGATGATGGCTTGGAGCGCCCCCGCGGTGCCCGCCATGGCTGCAGAAATGGCGAAGGTGCCGGTCTTTGCCAGTGCGACATTGATGCCAAACGCAGCTGCGGCATGTTCGTGATCCTTGGTTGCCCGGATCGCCCTGCCGATGCGACTGTTCAGTAGATTCCTGGTGAGCAGGAACCACCCCGCGACCACGATCAGGCAGACCACGTAGTTCCAGATATGGGGGTGGTCGTCGAGTCGCAGGAAGTCGGGCGGGTCGAACCCGCCAACATCCACCGTGCGGCCAAGTGCGGAACCGGTGAACCGGCCAAGCCGTCGACCGATTGGCGGGAACATGACCGCCAAACCCAACGTGATTAGAGCGAGATAGGGCCCACGTACCCGCAGTGAAGGCAGCGCGACGATCACGCCAGCCATGCCAGCCATTGCGGTGGCGATAACCAGAGCCACAACAACCGGGAGGTTCTGGTCAAGCAGATTGGCCATCGAAAAAGCGCCGATACCAACGAAGATGCCATGGCCAAGCGAGATGAGGCCAGTGGTACCGGTCAGGAGGTGCACGCCGAGCACGGCCAGTATGAGCACGAATACCCGGGAGAAGTCCTCGAGTAGGCCTCGATCCACGATCATCGGCAGCACCACCGCGGCGGTCAGCGCAGCGGCGCCGGTGTAGCGGTTCATACCCGGACCACTCGTGCGGTGCCAAACAGTCCGGTTGGCCGGAACATCAACAGGATTGTCATGGCAAGAAATGGCGGCACGACCGCGAGTTCACTGGGGAACGGCGTGTAGCCCGGTACGAGCGACTGGGTGAGACCGACGATCACACCTCCCATCACCGCACCCTTGGGGCTGTCCAGGCCGCCGATCGTTGCTGCCGCGAACGCCAGAATGAGCACGGTCACCATCATCCCCGGTCGCAGAATCGTCGACGCAGCAACAATGGAAACCGCAAGTGCACCGATGCCACACGAGACCGCCCACCCGATCGCCAGCGTTCGTTGCACCGGGATACCCATAAGCGACGCGGCTTCGGCGTTGCTGGTAATTGCTCGGAACGCCAGGCCGGTTTTTGTTCGGTTGATGAGTGCCCCGAGAAGCAACAGCAACGCTAATTGCACTGCCCATGCGCCGAGTGTGGTGTACCGAAGCCGGCCACCGAACACGTCTATATAGTCGCCTGGATCATCGGGAAACACCGACGGATACCGCTGTGACAGGCCTCCCCATACCTCGGTCACCAGACCGGCAAGCGCGAGGAGCAGGGCAATAGTTGCGTTGACTTTTACGAAGTCGGATCGATTGCGTAGTCGATACAACACAAGTCGTTGAAGCAGCACACCAAGTAACGCGCTGGCTATTACACCGAAGCCAATGGCGACCACCACCGGGTACGGGTGACCCGGCAGCCACGAGACCAGCGAGGTTCCGGCCACGGGAAAAACGAAACCGCCACCACCCGCGGCCGCCGCGGCCGGGGTCAACATGACGAGTGAGGTGTACCCACCGACCATACCGATTTCGCCGAGGGCGAAGTTCAACAGCCCGGTGGCCCGAAACAACATGACGAGTGCAAGTGCAAGCGATGCGTAGATCGCACCGTTGAACAACCCGTCGAAGCACCGTTGTAAGAAGAGATCCACCGGATCACCGCCTGTGGGTACGTCGGACGGTCAGATCGATGACGCGCGATCCCACTGCCGTTGCCGCTTCATCTGCCATGTCTTCGCCCCCCGGCTTCACTCGGACCTCGTCAACTGGCCGAGACATCTCAATCGTTGCACGTCGTGAACGTCGCGCATAACAACAACCGGGACTTTGGGGGCTATATGCCGTTGTGACATGGGAGTCCGGTGAACGACACTTCACACGTGTCGACTCAGCACTGCGGCTCAGACGGTCACCAGGTGGCGGTGACCTCGTCGCATTTCACCGTGTCGCACAACTTGTAGGTGGCAGTGCCGCCGCCCTTGAGTCCGGTCGTGTCGTCAAAACTCCCGGAGACCCCGGCGCCATTGAAACCATTAACCGGTTCGTCATCGCGATACAAATCAATGCTACCCGTCGCCCCCGTCCAGGTCAGTTCCGCCCACTGGATCCCTCTGACCTTGTACTCGTTCACCGTGAGTACAAGACCACCGGTACTCAACGGTTGCACGGTGATGGTGACCGAGTCAGAGTCGGTGTTATCGGCTGAGTCGGTGACTGTGGCGGTGATGGTGTGTGAACCAGCAGGCAGAACCATGCTGAATGAGCTTGCGGTCCTTGTATCAAAGCTGGATGAGCTCCAGACGATACTTCCACTGAGGTTGCCCTGTTCGGGGTCGGTCGCCGATGCTGCAAACGAGATCGAGACGGCGGACTCGAACTGCTGACCATCGAACGGACTGCTGATGGTGACCGTAGGTGCGGCGTCGGTTGAAACGGTGGGAATCAGCGTTGGGGCGAAGATGTCCACATCTCTCACATCGAGCAGCGGTTCCTTCGTGCCGTCGCCAGACTCGTCGGCCCAGACGTCGTTACCAGCACCGATCACCGTGGCATAGAGAGCGTCGACGGCGGCAGCGTCGCGAGCCGGCAGGGTATTACTTGCGAGCAGAGCGAGCGCACCGGCAGCGTGTGGTGATGCCATCGATGTTCCCGAGATCGTGCCATAACTGCCCCGTTCGATCGGGTACGTCGACTCGATACACACGCCCGGTGCCGCAAGGTCGACCCTTGGGCCCCAGTTGGAGAAGTCGGCGAGTGTGTCGTCCTGATCAACTCGGCAGTACGTGCCTGATGTGCCTGCTGGATCGGCGGAGCCGCCAGCCTGACCATCGAAGTCGGCGAGAGCCGAAACGGTCAACACATTGTCGAACCGGGCCGGGCTGTAGCCATCGGCGTCGGCGCCGTTATTTCCGGCCGCAACCGCGAATGCAACCCCGGCGTTAACAGCACCCTGGATGGCGTCGTACTCAGCTCGGCTGTCACCACTTCCGCCGAGACTCATGTTCGCCACTTCGATCGTGCCGGCCATCCCTGTGACCCAATCGATGCCAGCGACCACCATGGCCTCAGAGCCACTCCCGTTCGAATCGAGCACCTTTACCGCCCAGATGCGGGCCCCTGGGGCCACCCCGACCACACCAAAGTTGTTGTCGAGTGCACCGATCGTGCCGGCCACGTGTGTGCCGTGATAGTGATCGTCGTCGCCGCCGGGGGAGCACGACGCGGTTCGCAACCGCCGTGGACCCTTGTTGGGCTGGCTACAGGTAACGCCGCCAGCGACATTGAGATCGGGGTGTTCGAAATCGACACCGGTGTCGATAACTGCCACATCGACATCGACGCGGTAGTCATCGTTTGAGTCGATATCGACAGCGGTCGTGTCGGTCAAGATTCGCGTGATCCCGGTTGGTGTCGACTGGCCGGTCGTCGACTGGGCGATGGTCACGGTGTCATTGGTCTCGATGTACGCAACCCGCGGATTACGGGCCAGAGCAGCTGCCGCTTGGGGCGACATCGTCATCGAGAAACCTTGCAGCGCATGTTCGTACACGAAACCAACCTGCCCACTGTGCGCCTGC
>DNHM01000068.1:0-463 GCA_003485885.1 Acidimicrobiaceae bacterium | reverse complement strand
CCCCGCTAGGGCGGAGCGGTTGGACCGAACAGGCTCACCGATCCGCTGACCCTGCTGGCAGCAGATACAACCTTCCAACTAACGCACGTACTCGTGACAGATCAACGAGGCACGCTCGCAGTAGCTTTCGCTGTACACCTGAGTCTGCTCGCTGTGGACTGCCAAGCCAATGTCACGATCGGCTCCAGCACCACCGATGGTCGCGCAACTCCCGTGCCGCCTGCCGACACATCAATTCTCTCCGTCCCAGCCAATACACCTACCCAGAAGATGGGCTCCCCCCTGCCGAGTCGGCAGCGTCGGGTGAGGGCCTCGAGGCCAATCGGGCCGTGGTGCGTCCGTCCGCACTGTTGCCGCTCGTCTGGCTGATCTACAACGGATGAATCGGAAGCGCCAACGTCGAGCGCTATCTCGGCGAGCTCACTCGGTGTGTCGCCATGAACTCGACGAGTCGGTAATGCCG
>DNHM01000211.1:9807-12516 GCA_003485885.1 Acidimicrobiaceae bacterium | reverse complement strand
CGTCCCCAGGGGGACATAACTTTTCGAGGAGGCAATATGGCTCGTGAAATACTTCCAAAAGGTATGTGGCTCGAGGAGCTCGAACCAGGACTGGTGGTGCAGCATGCGCTGACCCGCACGGTGACCGAATCCGACAATGTTGGATTCACCGTGTCGACGATGAATCCGGCGCCGTTGCATCTTGACGCGGATTATGCATCAACAACTCAGTTCGGCAAGGTGCTGGTGAACTCGATGTACACCGTTGCGCTGCTCGTCGGCCTGTCGGTGCATGAGTTAACCCATGGCACGACCGTGGCCAACCTAGGGTTCGACGCCGTTAAGTTCCCTGCGCCGGTCTTCCACGGCGACACCATCCATGCCGAGACCGAAGTGCTCGCCGCACGGGCGTCGAAGTCGCAGCTTGACCGCGGCATCGTCACGTTCGAACACCGAGCGTTCAACCAAGACGACGTCCTGGTCTGCAGCGCAGTACGAAATGCGTTGATGTTCAAACGCCCCTAGGCGAATCGATGGGCCTAGAGCCCAGAGCGACCGTCAGACGTTCTTTGGCAGCTCGTTGAATGGAGTGTTGCGGTCGTGGCCGGGTTCCTTGGGCAACCCAAGGACACGCTCGCCGATGATGTTGCGCTGGATCTGATCGGTGCCGCCGTAGATCGGTGGTGCCTGGGCATTCAACGCCACGTTGACGACGGCTGGATCGGTCATCGATGCGGACGGAGCCAGCATGCCGTCGGCGCCGATGATCCTGAGGCCGATGTCGCGAAACTGGCGATGATGTTCACCGTTCCACAACTTGCCAATGTTGGGTTCACCGCCGGTGCGCTGGTTCTTGACCCGGGCGCGTTGCATGTTCAACCGGTTGACCTGCAACATGGTGTAGAGCTTCATGAGGTCTTGGCGCATGACAGGTTCTTCGGTATGTCCGAGTTTTCGAGCCATTTCGACATAACGGTCAAACAGTTTCATGCCCACACCCGGAGCATGACCTTCGGCCCGGCTCTCCTTCGACGCCCGGACGACGTCGCCGGCGATGCGACCAAACGAGTTCATCCTCTTGCCCGGAGCCGCCATGGCAACACCGGTGGAGCCGGTGCCGATCGACGTGCGTTCGACAGTCAGGGTGGTGTTGGCAACCCGCCAGCCATCGCCCATGTCACCAATACGGTCGTCGTTACTCACGACGGCATTGTCCATGAACACTTCGCTAAAGAAGGTGCGTCCGGTCATTTCTTTGAGCGGGCGCACATCGACACCGTCTTGGTGCATGTCGACCGCGAAGTAGGACATGCCGCGGTGTTTTGGTGCGGTCGGGTCAGTACGAGCGACGAGCATGCCCAGGTCAGCAGCGTGGCCTTGTGATGTCCAAACCTTTTGGCCGGTCACATGCCATTCGTCGCCGTCTTGTTCACCCTTGGTCTGCAGGCCAGCAAGGTCAGAACCGGCGACTGGCTCGGAGAACAGCTGACACCAGGCCTCTTGGCCATTCAGAATCTGAGGGATGTAACGATCGATCTGTGCCTGCGTGCCGTGCGCTGCGATGGTGGGTGCAGCCAGCATGAAACCCAAACCAGGAGGCGGGCCGAGAATGTCCATCGACGCCATCATGCGCATGGCCTGGGTTTCTTGAGCGTTGCCCCAACCCTTGCCATAGGCATGCTCAGGAAGGCTCGGTTTTGCGTAACCGCTCTCGGCAAGGATCTGCCACCACTCGCCAACAGTTAGAGAGGCGTCCCAGTTTGTTTCGAGCCAGGACTCGAGTTCAGCCATTTCGTCGTTTGCCATAGGTCAGAGGGTAAGGCCTGAGACCACGCTGCGAAAACCTGAACCGCAACCAGTTTATTTGTCCGGTTACGGCTGGGCGAACACGCCGCGTAACACACTCTGGCCACTGTGCGTTTCGTCGCCGTCGTCGGGCTCAATCGAAATGTCGACGATGGGGAAGTCGGTTGCGTTCACGCCTGCCGGTAGGTCGAACCGGCCGTCGCTGCTTGTGACATTCCCCAGTGAATGCATGTCGCTGACGTCGCTGTTGATTACCCACAGCTCAAGATCATCGGCGCCGCTCTCTGGCAAAGCGCTCAGGTCGACCTGAACGAAACATTGTTCATCTTCGCAACGAACGTAGGCATCAGCGGTAGCGCTTGTTGAAACGGGCAGACCGTCGTCGGTCATCATGGCGTTCGCGACTTCGGTCACTGCCGTGTCGCCGGCGCTGGTGTTAACAATCGCAACCGCGACCCCCACCATCAAGAGGGTCGCAGCTGCGATCGACAGAATGCGGGTCGAGGAGAATCGGCTGCGGCTGTGGCGCCGAGCAGAAGCTTCTTGGGTGGCGACCTCAACCTCGAGATCGGCCAAGATGTTGTTCCACACCTGTGGCGGCGGGGCAATACGATCGAAGTCGTGTGATTCAACGGCGCGAGCGATTTCGACAATGTCGTCGTCGCTGAAATCTGCCATATCGCGGGAGGGAATATTCATGCTGCCGCCTCAAGATAGCGACGAAGCCGGGCAAGACCGCGACGTATATCGCTCTTGACAGTCCCTAAAGGGACGTTTGTTTGTTCGGCGATCTGTTCGTGGGTGAGGTCTTCGTAGAACGCAAGCTGCACGATCTGGCGAGCTCGGTCGGGTAGGGTGGTAAGCGCTTCGGTTACCAACAGCTTGTCAGCCAGGTGGTCGATCGGCGCACGATCTTCGGGCACA
>DNHM01000211.1:1809-9700 GCA_003485885.1 Acidimicrobiaceae bacterium | reverse complement strand
GGGCCACGACTCGGGTCGAAACGATCACGGGCTTTCCACGCAGCCAAGAAAACTTCTTGGGTGATGTCGGCAGCAGCTTTGGGATGGGCTCGAGCACAAAGTGTGTGGACGAGCGAACCGTGTGCTTCGTAGGCCGCAGCAAGTCCGGGTTCACTGCCGGAGCGAAAAGCGTCTTCGATCGCGTTTACGGTCGGCACAACCGTTGACGGTACATCGAAACTGATCGATAACGAGTCAACTATGGGTCGATTTGATGTGAGAGGAACAACTGACACAAACCGTTATTCGCCCAGATCATGGGTTTGGATGCAGTGAGGGGAGAAAAACCACGAATCACAAATTTCCTTACCTGGGGTGCATCCAAGTCGGGGATCGGGTCGTAGTCGGGGGTACCCAATTGAAAGGCGCCTCTTCCATGCGCAAGTTATTCTCAGCACTCATGGTTCTCGCACTCGCAACAATTGCGATGGCATCTCCTGCATCTGCGCAAGATGCACGTATTCACCTATTGCACGGTATTCCCGACACCGATGTCGATGTCGAAGCCGGCGGCGCAAACGTCTTCGAAGGTTTCTCCTTCGGCGACACCCAAGATCTCTCCGGCTTCGCTGGTGCGACCCTCGAAGGCGTAAAGGTCAAGCTGGCCGGTACTGACACCGTGGCAATCGACGCCGGTGACGTTGCACTCCCTTCATCAGGCAACTTCACGATCGTTGCCCACCTCGATGCGTCGGGTACTCCTGCCATTGCGGTATTCCAGAACGACACCTCGTCGATCGCTGCAGGTAGCGGCCGGTTGACCGTTCGCCACGCTGCGGCAGCACCTGCCGTCGATGTCCTCGCCAACGGTGACGTCGCATTCGCCAACGTGCCAAACGGCGCCGGTGGCGGCGCTGATCTTCCCGCCGGAACGATCTCTGCATCTGTCGTACCAACTGGCGAAACCGCCCCTGTTGTTATCGGCCCTGCTGATCTTCCCATTACCGAAGGTGCCAGCCTGATCGTTTACGCCGTTGGTTCACTCGATGCCGGTTCATTGACAGTGCTGACCGAATCAATCAGTGGTCTCGGTTCTGCTCCATCAGCCGTAAACACTGGCAATAGCCCAGTCGAAGCCGCACAGACTGGTCTCAACTTCGGCCTGGTCGCCTTCGTTGGAATCGCACTGGCTGCAGCGGTTGCTGTTCCTGCCGTGGCTCGCACCCGCGACTGACCCTACGAACCGACTGACAACATCATCATGACGAAGAACGGCGCCGACGTATTGCCAACCAGGCCTCAACGTCGGCGCCGTCCTCGCGTTCTCTGCCGAGTGGTTCTGTGCCTGGTGTTGATGGCAGTTGCCGCAACCGCGTGCTCCGGCGACACAGTCCCGAGAACCACCGAGCGAGTGATGTCTGTCGACGGCAACGGCAACGGCGACACAACGGCAATGGCAACAGCTGAGCCGGCCCCTGAGCCGCCAGGTGAGCCAACACCAGCCGTGGTGCCGACTGCGGTCCCAGCCATTGCAGCCGAGCCCAAACCAACGCCTACGCCACACCCAATAGCGTTGGCTGACACCGAACTTCCACGAGCTCCCATTGGCTTCGACAGCCTGTTCGACACAGCACCTTCCGGCCGCCAACCGGTATCAATCGCCATCGAGAACATCAATGTCAGCGATGCCGCCATCATCCCGGTTGGTGTCAACCCAGACGACCTCTCGTTTGAAGTTCCGCCAGCTGACCAGGTTGGTTGGTACGAGTTTGGTCCAACCCCAGGTGAGGCTGGCTCAGCCGTGCTGGCCGCACACATCGCCTTCAACGGCGTCGATGGGGTATTTCGTTATCTCGAGAACGTAGAAATTGGTGCCGTGGTGGTCATTGGATTCGACGATGAGACCAACCAGCGTTATCGAATCGACGAGGTCACCGAATACGTGAAGGAAGCGTTGCCTGAATCATTGTGGGCTCGCGATGGCAAGGAACAGCTCGCGCTCATCACCTGTGGTGGGGCGTTCAACTATCAGCGCAACAGCTATGAGTCAAACACGGTGGCGATTGCCGTCCCGATCTAGGGTGAGCTGCACAGCCAAAACAACGACCGATCTGAAGAAGGACGCCTGATGGCTACTCAACTAAATTCCGGCGACGTCATGCCGTCGATTATTGGTAAGGACGTCGACGGCAACGATGTCGACATTGTCTCGTCGGTCGCAGGCGACTGGGCGGTCGTGCAGTTTTTCCGAGGACACTGGTGACCGTACTGTCGTCAACAGTTGGTTGACTTCGCAGTGCACGCTGGCCCATTTATCGACGCTGGTATCAAGGTGGTTGCCGCCTCGGTTGACTCCGTCGAGCAGACAACCGAACTCAAAGAAGGGTTGCGCGTGGGGTTCCCGATGTTCGCCGAGGTCGACGCCGCTGCGGTCGCCGAGGCAACTGGTGCGTTTATGCAGAGCGGCGATCGGACCTTTCTGCACGCCACAGGTTTCCTACTGACTCCTGAAGGCACGGTGGCCACAGCGGTCTATGCAACCGGCCCAATCGGTCGGTTCACGCCCAGCGACATCTTGCGCTCAGTGCTGTTCGCTAAAAGCCAACGCTCGGGTTAACTCGTCCTGGCTACGAGACGTGTACGTGGTGCACGTCCTTCGTCCCATAGCTAATAGGGTTTGCGGCGCTCGGTTAGTGCAGCCATGGCATTGGCGAAGTCCTGGGGCGTTGTGCCGCCAGCGAGTGCTTGGCGCATGATCGCCTGCATACTCGGCGGAGCAAGACCGGCCGTAGACGGGTCGGTGTCGAGGTTGCTTGGCCACGGGTATCCCGATGCGCACACCGCAATATGGTCGTCGGTGACCTGTCCGGAATCGGCGATCTGTTGCAGCACGGGGTAGGTGGCGATAGCGATTCCTGGCCAATCCACGGCTTCCATCGGCACCCCAAACGCAGACGAAATCTGCAACAGGTTGCCCATACGATCGATGTCGGTGGTTCGATTCTCGCCTGCGCCATGGTGCAGGCCGGGGTTGAAGAACACTGCATCGCCTGGCTCGAGCGCCAGTTGCACCTGGTTGGCAGCGAAGTATTCTTTGAAACGCTCGTCGCGCCATGCCAGATAACCAGACAGGAATCGTTGTGAACCGGGCAGCAACATGGTGGGTCCGGCTTCGATCGGCATAGCTGTGTGCACCACAGCGCCCTGCAGCGTGAGCGCTTGGGAAAGGCGATGCACATGCGCTGGGTAACGGGCGGCCTCGTCATCGCTCAGGAAACCCAAGTGATAATCGCGGTGTGGCGATTGTGCAGCCCCTGTGGGGTGCACGATGTTTACCTGAGCGGTGAGCTGAAATGCTGGTCCGAGCCACGACTCGCTGACCAGCGAGAGCACCGGATTGGCGTAGTAAGCGACATAGGTAGCGGGATCGAGTTTGGCCGCTTTGCCTAGAGTGTCCCATGCCCGACTGTTAGCGCCTGATGCGGCGAAGTGGTCGAAGCTGTCTGCCTTTTCGGCGCGTTCTCGTTCGACGATCTGCAGCAGCACGTTGGTCATTGCCTCGAGCGTCGGTGCATCGTTCCATGCATTCCGAATGGCGATGACGCCTGCGCCAGCCCCGAACACGGTGGCGAGTTCCTGCTTGAGAACGGAGGCGTTGTTCTGGTTAGCAGAGCGCAGCCTGTCACCGTCGTAGATGGGAATACCTTGCACGACCTCGTCTGCATGAGGCACGGCGACTCCGCCAGTCGGATCGGAACAGATCGCGACGAATTCGTTGAAGTCGAGTTCGGTTGGCAGCAACCCGAAACCCGGTGTCATAAGCGCATCACTCATGACGAGAAAACTACCGTAGAGCTGCGGCCATCACGTGCCCAACTCGATCAACGTGAACCGATTGGTCGCAGAGGGGGACTAACCCTTGCCCCGGAACTGGCTGGTGTAGAGCTGGGTATAGAACCCACCTCGTTCGAGGAGTTCGTCGTGGGTGCCGGATTCGGTGATCTGGCCATCCTGGAGTACCAGGATCTTGTCCGCGTCGCGCACGGTCGAAAGGCGGTGGGCGATCACGAAACTGGTTCGGCCCTCCATAAGATTCAGCAGCGCCTCCTGAAGTGCACGTTCGGTGCGAGTGTCGACCGAGCTGGTGGCTTCGTCGAGCACCAGCAGCGCAGGGTCAGACAATGCGGCTCGGGCAATGGCCAACAGCTGACGTTGGCCGAGGGACAGATTGTTTCCGCCTTCGGACACGATGGTGTCGTAGCCGTGGGGGAGCGCCCGAATGAAGTGGTCGGCATTGGCCAGCCGGGCTGCATCTTCGATTTCGGCATCGGTGGCATCGAGGCGGCCAAACTTGATGTTGTTGCGCACGGTGTCGGTGAACAGATAGGTACGTTGCAGCACGATGCCCAGTTGACCGCGCAACGAGTCTTTGGTGATGTCGCGGATGTCGTGGCCATCGACGGTGACACTGCCGGAACTGATGTCGTAGAAGCGATTCAACACATTGATAATCGTTGACTTGCCAGCACCGGTTGGCCCGACCAGTCCAATCATCTGGCCTGGTTCGGCAACAAAACTCACGTTGCGCAGAATCGGTTCGCCCTCGACGTAAGAGAAGTCGACGTTGTCGAATACGACTCGGCCTTTGACCGGCGGCAGTTCGGGTGCGCCAGCCTTGTTTGGTAGGTCGGGTTCTTCGTCGAGCAGCTCGAAGACCCGGGTGCCGCCAGCAAGTGCTGAATAGATCGAGGTGATCGTGCCAGCGATCCGTCCGAGCGGTTGACCGACGCGACCGGCATAGGTCACAAACGAGGCAATCAGTCCGATGGATACGCCGTAGTCGCCCACAGCCAACCAGGCGCCAACACCAACTACCGCAACGGTGCTGAGGTTCCCGATGCCAAACATGAACGGCATCATGATCGACGTCAACGTCTGGGCTCGGATGCCCTGGGCCCGAGTGGCCTCGTTGACCTCTGCGAACTCGGCTTCGGTCTGGTCTTGTTGATCAAAGGCGATCACGGTGCGCTGGCCGCTCAGCCGCTCCTCGGCGATGCCGTTCATGCGCCCGATGGTTCCTTGGTATGCCCCAAAACGAGGGCCCGATGCCTTGCCGATGCGGGCGACCACAAACATGGACATCGGGATCGGGATGAGTACCGCCAGGGTCAGTCGCCAGTCGAGCACGATCATGATCGTGAGCAACGCTGCGATTTGTACGAATGCCCAGAAGATGGCGAGCAGGTTCTGGCTCAGCAGCTGGTCGACCGAATCGACGTCGTTGGTGACACGACTCATGAGATCGCCGGTGCGGTTGCGGTCGAAGAACCGCATGGACAACGTTTGCAGCCGAGCCGAGAGGTCCTGGCGCATCGTGGCCATAACACGCTGCGCGATACGAGCGATCAACCGGCTGTACATCAGTGACGTGACCCAGGCCAGCAGATAGACGCCGACCAGCACCAGCACGATTGAACGCAGGCCTACCCGGTCGCGTTCGGAGATGAAGTTGTCGATGGCAACGCCCTGGATCCACGGCGCAAGCAGCGCAGCGACAGACGACACGACGACCAACACCGCGGCCGTAATGATGTGGAGTCGCCACGGGGCGAGATAACCAAGAATACGGCGGAAGGTGCGGCCAGAATTTTCATCGCGGGATGCAGTGCCGAGAGCGCCGCCGCTGCCAGGACCGCGGCGCGCTGCCAGATCGGCACTGCCACGTTGGCTTTGCACGCTGGTCATAACGCCTGCCCAACGTCGACTGCGTCGCCCAATTGGCTTCGGTAGATGTCCTGGTAGATCGCCGAGCTTTGGAGTAGTTCGTCGTGGGAGCCGTGGGCTGCAACAGCACCTTCGTCGAGCACGATGATCTCGTCGGCGCCGAGTGCGGTGCTGATGCGTTGGGCGACCAAAACAATGGTGGTGTCGGTCAGCTTGTCGAATGCCATCTGGATGTGGGCTTCGGTTTCGAGATCGACCGCGCTGGTCGAATCGTCGAGAATCAGGATCGCTGGTTCAAGAAGCAGGGTGCGGGCGATCGCCAGTCGTTGGCGTTGGCCGCCGGACAGGTTCGCACCAGTTTGCTGGATGACCGAGTCGTAACCGTCGGCCATTGCGGTGATGAAATCGTGTGCTTGGGCCGCGGTTGCGGCGGCGATCATCTGGTCGTCGGTGGCATCGGGACGACCGAACCGCAGGTTGTCGGCCACGGTGCCGCTGAAGAGTTCGGGCTGTTGCAGAGCGATACCGATGTTGCGGCGCAACGATCGTTTCGTGAGCTCTCGCACGTTGACTCCGCCAACCCGAACCGTGCCGGTGGTGGTGTCGTACAGCCGGGGTATGAGATGTACGAGTGTCGATTTTCCCGAGCCGGTGGCGCCCAGAATGGCGACGGTGGTTCCCGCCTTGATCCGGAAGCTGACGTTGCAGAGAGCCATTTCGGCCTCGGTTGTCGCAGCACGTGATGAGTAGCGGAAGCTCACGTCGTCGAACTCGATGTCGCCCGGGTTGGCTTGGGCAGCGAGGTCCACGCCGTTGGCCACAAACGAGATTGCGGGAACGGTCTTGAAGATCTCGTTGATGCGCGACATCGACGCGGTGGCCGCCGAGATCATTGGCTGGAGGAAGGCAAACATCATCATCGGCATGGTCACCAGCGCCATGTAGCTGATGAAGGCAACAAGTTGGCCGTCGGTCAACGTGCCATCGATGACATTGCCGCCACCCAGCCAGATCACGGCCGAGATACCCATGGCCGAAATCACCGTCAAGGTAGGAAACAGCGACGCAACCAACTGGTTGACCTTGGCCGCCTGGTCAGCAAGGTCGTCGGCGACCTCGTTGAAACGTTCGGTTTCGTGGTCCTGGCGCACGAACGCCTTGATCACCTCGGCGCCCTGGATGTTTTCTTGCAGCACCGTATTGAGGCGATCGATGCGGCGTTGCACCGCGTCGTACAACACGTTCGATTGGCTGATCGTGTACCCAACCAGGATCCCAATAGCGGGGAGCATGACCAGCACGATCACGACAAGTGATGCATCGATCAGCACGATTGCACCGAGTGCACCGAGGAACATGATCGGTATCTGGGCGATGAACGACAGGCCCATGGATAACAACATGGTCACCTTGGTCATGTCGCTTGATAGTCGGGTCAAGATCTCGCCCGAGGTCAGTTCGTCGAGATTGCCGAACGAGAAGGTTTGTGTCTTGGCATACACATCGCGTCGAAGATCGGTGACGGTATTAAACGCCAACCGCACGCCCATCACGCTGGCCACCGCTGATGCGGCCATGCCAGCGATGATCAAACCAACCATCGTTACGGCCAACCGCAATACGAATGAGCCGTCGTCTTGGGCTATGCCGTCGTCGATGATTCGTGATGTCAGCAGCGGGATCGACAAGTTGATCAGTACCGACACGATCATGGCCATGAAGGCGCCTGCGCCGTAGCGCCAATACGGCCGCAACCACGGCCAAATACTTCGGATCGCCCTCATTCTCGTGCAGGCTAGTGGAGCGCCTTAGCGGTCACGTGAGGAATTCGGTCACGTCGGCAGCGATGCGGTCAGGGTCCTGTAACGGTCCAAAATGGCCGAGACCGTCATAGGAACGAAGTTCGCCGTTCACTAACGCATCCGCAAGTGGCGGGGTGAAACTGGCCGGACTGGGATTCTCGGCGACCAAGCCGCATGCAAGGGTGGCGCGAAGGGTGAGTTCCTCGAGGTGTCGCACGCCAGTATTGGCATTGTTAAACGTGGCTGCTTCTGACTCAGGGGAGCAGGCCAGGGTCACGGTTCCGTCAGCGGTGTCTCTGAACCCGTATTCGACGTAGGCAGCCAGAGCGTCGGCTCGCATAAGGCCGAGTGGCGGGCGGCCAGCGTAACGATGTAACGCGTGGGCT
>DNHM01000211.1:0-1769 GCA_003485885.1 Acidimicrobiaceae bacterium | reverse complement strand
CTCGCGGCGGCGTTTTGACGCGGCCGCAGCCATGATCGAGTTGCGGGGTGGGCCCTGGGATTCGATGTCACGAGGAAACACAATTGGTTCGTAGAGCCATGCGGCCGAGATCACGCCGGGTCGGGCTTGTTCGGCCAGCAGGGTCGCGGTTGCGCCCATCGAGTGGCCAAACGCCCGAACGGTGTCGGCGCCAATGTGATCGATTGCCGTGAGTGCGTCCTCGGCGAAACCGGTCCACGCGAAATCATCATTATCAGGTGTGGAGGAACCGCCGTGGCCAGCGAAGTCGACTCCCCACACATCGAAGTGTTGCGTGAGTGTCGGCATCATCGGCAGGTAACACTTGGCATGAAAGCCGGTCGCATGGCAGATCATGAGTGTTGGCCCGCTGCCACCGAAGTGGTGGAGCGCTAATCGTGCGCCCCGAGTCGAATCGATATGTTCGGTTGTTACTGAGATCTGCCCGGTCATCGGTGACGAGGGTAGAGCCACCGTCCTCTATCGCCCGAATCGGTGGGATGTTTCGCTCTGGCTACGGTGACGAGGTGAGCCAGACGAGTCCAGAACAGACGGGTACAGAACAACGGTGCGTGATGTTTGTGCACGCGCACCCCGATGACGAGACGACCAAAGGCGGCGGCACTGCGGCATGGCTCGCGGCGACTGGCGTTCGGACGGTGCTGGTGGTCTGTACCGACGGCGGTGCCGGTGGTGTCACCGACCACGCACTTTTGGGCGGGCGGTCGTTGGCCGAAGTACGCAGCGACGAGCTGGCAGCTGCTGCCGCGATCATGGGCTTCGACGTCGTGCACGAACTTGGCTACGCCGACTCGGGAAGCGAGTCCGAGGTGCCTCAGGGCTTCGCCAGCCAACCGATCGCCCCAATGGTCGACCAGCTCACGGACCTCATTGAGGTCGAACGCCCGGATGTTGTCGTCACCTATGACCCTGAGTACGCCGCGAACCATCCTGATCATCTGCGCTGCCATGAGATCTCGGCGGCAGCGTTCGCTCAGACCACAACAGACGCTGGCGGGCCCCGCAAGCTCTATGGCAGTCGGTTCTTCTCTCGACGGCGTGTGCAAGCCATGCACGACTGGACGGTCGTGCACGGGCTTGAGAGCCCCTATGAACGAGCGTTGGAGAAACTCCCCGACGAGCGGTTCACCACCCGTATCGCTATTGGCGAACACGCCGTGACAGCTCGGAACGCGTTGCGTGAACACCAGACGCAGATCGCGCACGACCACCGCTGGTTCTACACAATCCCCGACGCAGACTTCGCCCACGTCTACCCATGGGAAGAGTTCGAACTACTCGCGGTAGCGCCAGGTTTCACACTGCCGATGCCAGCCGACGTCGAATCTGACCTCTTCACCAGTCTCTAAAACGCTAAACATGACGGTGCCAGGCACCGTCATGTTTAGGAATTAGGCGACGATGTTGACCATGCGGCCGGGGATGACGATGACCTTCTTTGGCGCATTGCCGTCGAGCGTTCGGACCACGTTTTCTTCGGCCAGGGCAGCCGCTTCGATCGTGTCGTTGTCAGCGTCGGCGGCAACGGTGACACGACCGCGGACCTTGCCGTTGACCTGCACCGGGTACTCGACCTGATCGTCGATCAGCATGGCTGGATCGGCGGTCGGGAACGGTACATAGGTCACGGTGTCGTCGTGGCCCAAGCGTTGCCACATTTCTTCGCTGATGTGAGGCGCCAGCGGAGCGAGCATGAGGACCATGGCTTCCATGACTTCACGTGGTGCGGC
>DNHM01000443.1 GCA_003485885.1 Acidimicrobiaceae bacterium | reverse complement strand
ACTGACTCGATACCCGTCGATCGAGCCGTCGGAGGTCTCCGTGCGTTCCACCTGCAACGGCACGCCTAAACGTCGCAGGTCATCTTTGTCGCGCTCAAATGCCCGACGAAACGCAACATCGTCTTCAGGATATCCCTCGACGCGATAATGGATTTCAGCGGCGCGTAGAGGCCGATCGGTGTGCAGTAACGCTGCGAGTAACCCCAGCTGGCGTTCGAGTTTGTCTATGGCCATCGGTCGGCCCTACAGGCTCTCGATCAGTTTCTCGACCCGCTCATCGTGGGCCTTGAACGGGTCTTTACACAAGACCGTGCGTTGTGCCTGGTCATTCAATTTCAGATGGACCCAGTCGACGGTGTAGTCACGTCGGCGTTCTTTAGCTCGGCGAATGAACTCTCCACGAAGACGAGCCCGAGTGGTCTGGGGTGGTGTATCGACGGCAGCGGCTATCTGTGCATCGGTACAGATCCGTTCGACCAATCCCTTTTTCTGGAGCCGATAGAACAGGCCGCGATCTCGGTTAATGTCGTGGTATTGCAGGTCGATCAGCGACACCCGAGCATCGGTCATCGGCAGGTCATTACGTGCCCGGTACTTCTCGATCAGGTGATACTTGATGACCCAGTCGACCTCGGTATCCAGCTTGAGCGGATCGTCGGCGATGGTGGTCAAGCAGTGCTCCCACATGTTCAGCGCCTGCTGTTCCATGGGGCTGAGTTCATGGTGCTCGGCAAACCGCAAGGCCCGCTCGAGGTACTCGCTCTGGATCTGCAGTGCAGACGCCTCGCGGCCATTGGCCAACCGGACTGGGCGGCTGCAGGTGATGTCGTGACTGATTTCGCGAATCGCCCGGATTGGGTTATCGAGGGTCATATCTCGCAGAACCACACCGGGGTCTTCGAGCATTCGAAGCAGCAGTGATGCTGCTCCTACCTTAAGAAACGTTGCGTATTCACTCATGTTTGAGTCGCCCACGATGACGTGGAGACGGCGGTACTTCTCGGCGTCGGCGTGGGGTTCGTCGCGGGTGTTGATGATCGGCCGTGAGCGTGTTGTCGCGCTCGACACTCCTTCCCAAATGTGCTCGGCACGCTGGCTGACGCAGTACATCGCGCCGCGTGCCGTCTGCAGCACCTTGCCAGCCCCTGCGTAGATTTGGCGGCTGACCAGAAACGGAATCAAGACCTCGGCGTAGTCGCGCAAGTCATCCTTGCGCGACGTCATGTAGTTCTCGTGGCAGCCGTAGCTGTTGCCAGCACTATCGGTGTTGTTCTTGAACAGATAGATGTCGCCTTCGATGCCTTCTTCACGAAGGCGTTCTTCGGCCGAGGTGAGTAGCTGCTCAAGGATCCGTTCACCTGCCTTGTCGTGAGCGACAAGCTCGGTGATGTCATCACACTCGGGTGTGGCATATTCAGGGTGCGAACCCACGTCGAGGTATAACCGGGCACCGTTGGCCAGAAAGACATTGCTGCTTCGACCCCATGACACAACCCTGCGAAAGAGGTAACGAGCTACTTCGTCGGGGCTCAGACGGCGATGACCGCGTTGGGTACAGGTGACCCCATATTCGTTCTCGATGCCATAAATTCGTCGCTGCATGCGTCAGGCGGCCAAGTCGGCAAGTTCATCGCCGACGATCCGTCGGAAGGTGCGGCGCCCGTGATTACGGTCAAGCACTGCCACTTCGAGGTCGCCAGCTACAAGCGTGCGGTCGGGCCCCGCTAATGCCGCCTGGGCTTTCTGCAAGGCAGCACCGAGAGTAAGCCGAGGTTCGAAACCCTCTTCGAGACGAGCAGTAATTGCTTCGGCGTCGCCACCGAGCACGGCGAATCGGTTCTGATCGAACACGGTGCCGTCGTACAGAATATGGAAGAGTTGGTCCTGGTCGGCCTCGTCTGCTGTTTCGCCGATTGCGGCAACCAGGATCTCGACCTCCATGGGTTTCATCTCGTTGGTAAATGTCTGCCCAAGGATCTGGGCGTACTGGTTCGCCAGGCTCAACGCATCGACATCATGTCGGCTGTAGTTGAAACCCTTGAGATCAGCATGACGTATGCCCTGAATCCGAAGCTGATCGAATTCGTTGTAACGGCCAACACCGGCAAAGCCGATCCGGTCATAAATCTCAGACAACTTGTGGAGTGTGTTCGAAGGGTTCTCGGCAACGATGATGATGCCGTCTTCATAGGTGGAGGCAATGATGGACCGACCTCGAGCAATACCCTTTCGGGCATAGTCGGCACGGTCCTTCATGACCTGTTCGGGCGCTACATAGAACGGAGTACTCATGGTGTTCGTTCCCTTCGATCAGGTCGTGGTGTTGCGGCTGGTGAGTTCATCGACCAAGCGCTGGCTGCGTTCACGCACTTCGTCGTCGTCGAGCTGCTGATAACCCTGATCGGTAACGGTCGCAACGATCGGAAACAGGTTGCGAACAAAGTCAGGCAGACCGCTCGCCGAGTCTTCGTCGGCAGCAACGTAAAGTGCCTCGATTGCCAGATCTACGGCAGTATCGCGGTCCATTGCGTTGCGGTATCGGAGCTTGAGCACTGTCGAAGCGTGCAGGCTGCCAGAACCTGTCGCACCATATTCAAGCTCTTCGTACCGGCCACCGCTGATGTCGAACTGAAACAGTCGGCCGACGCTGGTGCGTCGGTCATACCCGGCAAAAATTGGCACAACCACCATGCCTGCACGCGCCGCTGGCAGGTTTTGCCGCAACATCTGGCTCAGCTGAGCTGCCTTGCCGTCGAGGCTAAGTTCCTTGCCTTCGACCTTTTCGTAATGCTCAAGCTGGAGCTGAAACAGCCGCACCATCTCGACGGCCGGTCCTGCCGCACCAGCGATGGCAACGGCGGAATGGCGGTCGCTCGGAAACACCTTCTGCATTGTGCGGTAGCTGATCAGGTTTCCGGACGTGGCCCGACGGTCACCTGCGATCAAGACTCCTTCGTCGTAGCGCAACGCTATACACGTGGTTCCGTGCGGCAGGTCAAGAACCTCGCCTGCACCAGGATCGGCTAGTAGTCCGGATTGACGAGCGAGACGCGAAAAGTCAGATCCCGGGTCGTCACCCATTGCAAATGTAGGCAAACTCACGCTTTGAGACTAACCCGGCCTGGGCGCTGCCCTGGTTACTCGCCGCCCTTTTGTACGTATGATTTCACGAATTCTTCGGCATTGGTTTCAAGAACCTCGTCGATCTCATCCAGGATGTCATCAAGACCGTCGGCCAATGCCTGATCTTTCGCTGCCGGTTTGGGGTGTTCGGTCACCCGCTCGGTCTCGGCAGGAGCCGGGGCCTGGCGTTTCTCTTGTTCAGCCATTAGTGCTTCTCTCCTACGTGTTCATCAGCTCTGGAGCTGATCGAGCAGTTCTTTTACAGTCTCACACCCGTGCAACAGGTCTGCCACATGGGCGGCACTCCCCCGGGTTGGTTCCATCATCGGCACACGGCGCAACGGAGGTTCGCCCGTATCGAAAACCATCGAGTCCCAGTTGGCCGCGACAATTGCGTCAGGGAATCGCCGCAGACATTCGCCCCGGAAATATGCCCGGGTGTCTTCGGGAGGATTGTCGGCACCAGCGACGGCAGAATCATGGTCGACGATCGTGTGCATTTTCAGCTTGTTGAACACCGAACGGTCGGGGCGCATGTCGTGGTATTGCAGGTCGAGTGCACGAAGTCGGGCATCGCCCCATTCGATGCCATCCCGTGAGCGGTAGGCATCGAGGACCTTTTTCTTTGCCACCCAATCGATGCGGTCGGACAACTCCATTGGGTCACGTTCGAGGGTCTCGACGGTCTCGCGCCATGCAGCAAGCACCGCGAGCGCATCGGGGCCACCGGCGCCTTCGGTGCCGTAACGTTCGAGATACTTGTCGGCAGCTCCGATAATCTCGGCCTGGATCTCGATCGCGGTTGCGGTCGTGCCATCGGCCAGCCGAAGCGGCTTCGCCAATGTCAGGTCATAGCTGACGTTACGCAGCGCCTGCACCGGTGTGCGAAACGCAAGTTCGGGCGCGAACTCGCCATCTTCGATCATGGCAAGCACGATCATCGTGGAACCGACCTTGAGCCATGTTGCGAACTCGCTCATGTTCGCGTCGCCGACGATCACGTGGAGCCGGCGGTATTTCTGCGCATCGGCGTGCGGCTCGTCGCGGGTGTTAATGATTGGGCGTTTTAGCGTGGTCTCAAGGCCCACTTCTTCTTCGAAAAAATCAGCCCGTTGGGTCAACTGGTACGGCACGACGTCGACGCCGGTTCCCGGAATCTCGCAGCCGACCTTGCCAGCCCCAATGAAGATCTGTCGGGTCACGAAGTGGACGGTCGCGTTGGCAACAATGTGGGAGAACGGCGTAGCACGATCCATGAGATAGTTCTCATGGGTGCCATAACTGTTGCCCTTGCCGTCGCTGTTGTTTTTGTAGGCGATGAGTTCTTGGCCACCGCCCAACAGCTCCTTGGCGGCGTCCATGGACTCGATCACCACCAGCTCACCGGCTCGGTCATAGAGCGTCACCGTGCGAGCGTCGAGGCACTCGGGTGTCGACATCTCGGGGTGGGCATGGTCGACGTAATAACGAGCGCCGTTGGTCAGCACTGCGTTCACCAGATGGGTTTCGATCTCGGGCGGTCTTGCCCCGAGCGGCGTAAACCCGCGCGCATCAAGCG
>DNHM01000219.1 GCA_003485885.1 Acidimicrobiaceae bacterium | reverse complement strand
GAATTCTTGCCTGACCTAGTCGTTGGCACCATCCCCGACGAACCCATCGATATTGCTCCACCGTTGATCCCATAAACCGGAATCCACAGTCGGTTTGTGCACCGAGGGTCTGACCCTCCGTCACGTGGGGTCTGACCCCGCGTGACGGTTAGTGGCCGGAATCGAGGCCGAGGTCGTCTCGATAGGCGGCTTTTACGGCGTATCCGATGATGATCGCCGGGAGCAAAAATACCGAGCCGAGGATCAATGAGCCGATCACGATCCAGCCCCATGCATCATTGAAGCTGGTGAAGAGTCCAACGAAGAACGCCACCATGGCGAGTCCGAAGAGGGAGTAACCGAGTTTCTTGCCCCAGTCGGCCGCTGTGCTGAATTGTGCCCGCTTGGCCAGTATCGGATCTTCTTCAGCAGTGCCCACAGCTTCCGAGCGTACTCACCCGTCTGAGCCAACCCTGTTCCTATGATCAAACTCGGGTGATGGCGATTCGACTCTTCCGTCGGCGGTCCCGGCGCATATCCTCCGTCAGCGATGGCCGCCTCCAACTTGGTCGCAGAAAGAGGACATCTCCCCATGAAGCTCCACGGCGTCATCAACGCCTCACCGGACTCACTCGCTGATTTCTCGATTGCCGAGACGGTCGAAGCAGCTCGTACCCGGGCAGAACTGTTAATCGAGCAAGGATGCGTGGGGATCGACCTGGGGGGTGCAGGTTCGACCCAGTTCGCCGCACGGGTTGAGCTTGAGCAGGAGTGGGACCGCCTCGATGGCAAGATCCAGACGATCGCCGAACTCGGCGTGGAACTCTCGGTCGACACCTGGCAGCCAGAAATCATGGAACGGGCGCTCGACGCCGGCGCCAACTTCATGAACGCCGCCGACGGGCTGCAGAACCCCGACATGGTTGCGCTGGCTGCCGACAGGGGAGTGCCGGTCGTGCTGCCATTTCTTTCTGGCATTGACCCCAAGGCCATGAGTTTCATCGAGGGCGACCCGATGGAGGTCATGCTGCCGTGGTTCGAGGAGACACTGGCTCGGGTGACCGCCGCTGGTGTCGCAGAATCCCAGATCATTGTTGATCCGGGCACGGGCTTCGGCCCTGCAGATTGGGCATGGGAGGATCGCCGCAACTACCAGGATTCGGTCTACTCCCAACTCGACAAGTTGCGCGTGTTTGGCATGCCGATCTACATGGCACTGCCGTGGAAGTTCGATGGCGGCAGGCTTGAACTGCTCGACACCTTGTTACGAGTCGGATTCGACTACGGCCGAGCTCATCTGCCCGCCTACATCCTGCAACGCCAGCGCGAGCTCGGCTTGAGCTAGTTGTCATCATTAGTCAGGCCCGGCTGGCCGACGTTGATAGTCATGCCCTGATCGTCGAGCCCGATGATGGCAGGCGTATCGTCGGGGCATGACGTTTGTGATTCGTGCTGCCAACCCCGACGATGCCTCGGCAATTCATGGCTTCATCTACGAGTTGGCCGTATACGAAAAGGAACCAGATGCGGTCGAGGCGACACCCGAGTCCATTCGGGAGCAGATGGAATCGGACCGACCGCCGTTCGAGTGTGTGATTGGCGAGGTCGATGGAACTCCCGTGGGTATGGCGTTGTTCTTTCAGAGTTATTCGACCTGGAAAGGTGTGCCTGGCATCTATCTCGAAGACCTCTACGTGCAACCCGACCACCGAGGCGCCGGCTATGGCGGCGCGCTGCTCGCTGAGCTTGCTCGCCTGGCTGTGGAACGTGGCTTCGCCCGTGTGGACTGGCAGGTCTTGGACTGGAACACGCCGTCGATCGAGTTTTACGAGAGCGTGGATTCCGAGATCAAACGCGACTGGATTCCGTGTCGGCTGACGGGCGATGCGCTCACTGCAATGGCGGCCAAGGCCGGATAGCCAATGCTGACCAACCGAGAAAAGCGGCGGTAGAGCGTGGCTAGGCATAGGCAAGGGACGGGATCCCGTCTAGGATTTGCCTTCTTTACTTTTTGTTAAGTTACGCAACCGGAAACCAGTGCTCCTATGACAGACCAGACCGCATCGGCCGCATCGCACCTTGCCATTTTTGGAGAGTTTGCCGCCGACGGACAGACGTCCTATGACAATGCGGTCACCCGCTTTCGCGAAAACGGCATCCTGCTACCAACGTTTGCCCAGCTCCGGGATCCGTCGACCATCCCCGCATCGATCCAGCAGAAGCTGGCCACCATCGACAAGGACGCACCAGACCCGACCAACCTGTTTCGGGTCCACTGGTTCAACGAACATGCCGACGAGCCGGGCGAGAACTTCCCCGGGTTCACCGATGTGCCCACCCATGTCGAACTGCCATCGGAGTTGACCGGTGTCGACGCTCGCATCGTGTTGGCCTTCGGTAACCGTTTCCCGATGATTCGAGCCCACAAGGTACTTGCTGCCTATTCGTGCCTCGCTGCCCGGCTGGTGACAGGTCGTTTCGACCCGATTAACAATCGTGCGATCTGGCCATCGACAGGCAACTATGCCCGTGGCGGTATTGCCATCAGCAAGATCATGGGCTGCCGTGGCGTTGCGATTCTGCCCGAAGGGATGAGCCGCGAACGTTTCGAGTGGCTCGAGCGTTGGACCACCAACCCCGATGAAGACGTCATCAAGACCTTCGGCACCGAGAGCAATGTTAAAGAGATCTACGACGCATGTAATGAATTGTCGCTCGATCCAACCAACGTGATCCTGAATCAGTTCAGCGAATTCTCAAATCATCTCGGGCACTATGCCGTTACCGGGCCCGCTCTCGAGACGGTGTTCAACCATGTCACGGCTGATCGCCCAGGTACGTTGGCCGCATTCGTATCGGCATCAGGTTCAGCAGGCACGCTCGGTGCTGGTGACTATCTCAAAGACGAACACGGCGCTCGCATCGTGGGCGTCGAGGCGCTTGAGTGCCCCACGATGTTGCACAACGGTTTTGGCGACCACAACATTCAGGGCATCGGTGACAAACACATCCCGCTGATCCACAACGTCATGAATACCGACCTGATCGTTGGTGTCAGCGACGACTCAACGAACCGCCTTGATGTTTTGTTCAATACTCCCGCCGGCAAGCAATTGCTGGCCGATCGGGGTGTGGCCCCGGAACTGGCGAACGCACTGGTGGACTTCGGGTACTCGTCGATCTGCAACACTCTGGCAGCGATCACCGCGGCCAAGCAATGGGGCCTTGGTTCCGACGATGTCATCATGTCGGTGGCAACCGACGGCAGCGATCTGTACAACTCAGATCGCGAGCGCATTATGGCCACCCACTTCGCTGGCGGCTTTGACGACACCCATGCGGTCGAAACGTTCGACACCCACCTCATGGGTGTGCCCACCGAAGCCATGGAAATGGACGAAGCAACTCGCAACCGGGTCTTCAACCTTGGTTATTTCACCTGGGTCGAACAACAAGGTGTCAACATCCCCGACTTCGAGATGCGTCGCGACCAGGGTTGGTGGGACAGCCTGCGTCCGCTCATCGGCGAATGGGACACGATGATCGAAGACTTCAACGCTGCCACGGGCGTCACGATTTGACCGTGAAGAGCGCTGGAGCTGTTGCAGGTTCGCTCGCTGGAGAGCAGAATCCGTTTCTTCGATACCGCGAACGGCTGGACTCCTACGCAGCGGTCCGTGATGGGCGTATGTCCGACGAACAGTTCGTCGATCTGGTGTCCGAAATCGATCAGAACATCGCCCAGATATGGGGCCGAGGATTTCTGGTGTCGCCGCTGCTCGACGGAAGTGCGCTCGCTGCAGCGAGCGGCATCCAAGCACGGTTGTCGATCAAGGTCGAAGCCGACAACGTCGGTGGCTCCCACAAGTCTCGACACCTCATGGGTGTTGCGATCGACAAACTCATAGCCGAACGGCTCGGCGGCCCCGCCGCAGACAACTTCGCAATCGCCAGCTGTGGCAACGCGGCGCTAGGAGCTGCGGTTGTCTCTCGGGCGCTCGGCCGCAAGCTTGATGTCTTCGTTCCAACCTGGGCCGACGAGGCAGTCGTCTCCCAACTAGATGCGTTTGGTGCTCGAGTCAATCGCTGTGAGCGACGTGCTGGCGAGGCTGGTGACCCGTGCTACTTGCGGTTCCGCGAAGCTGTCGATGCTGGATCCCAGGCGTTCAGTGTGCAGGGCACCGACACGCCGACAACGTTTGATGGCGCTCGTACGCTCGGCTGGGAAATCGCAGAACAGACCTCATCTGGACTCAGCAGCCATTCGGCCAACGCCGTAGATGCGTTGTACATCCAGGTTGGCGGGGGAGCACTCGCGACCTCGGTGTCTCTCGCGTTGCCCAATGCCCGTCTCCACCCGGTGCAAGCCGAGGGTTGCGCCCCATTACGTCGGGCATGGGATCGATGGGGTCCCGACTTCGACCCCGAAGCGGCGAGCGCACCTGACCAGCAGATCATGACTCCGTGGGAAGACCCGCACAGTTTCGCCACCGGCATCCTCGATGATGTGACCTATGACTGGGTTCCGCTGCTTGAGCGAACTCGAGTAACCGGTGGTCATCCCATCGTCGCTCCAGAATCGCTCATCGAGCAGGCGTACGCACTCGCTCATGAGTACACCGACGTCAATGTGTGCTCAACGGGAGCCGCCGGTTTTGCGGGGTTATTGACTGAACCAGCCCCGGCGAATGAGCATGTCGTCGTTTTCTTTACAGGAGTTGATCGTTCATGAGTGTGTCGGCCATGGATCTGCACTGGGTGCAACGGCCGGGAACCAGCATGCGGGGCATGCAGCACCCGACGACGGTGCTCGAAGCGCTCCACATGTTGGC